>JANTFK010000223.1 GCA_024763595.1 Bacteroidales bacterium
CGAGAAAATTATCGGCTCACAATATTCCTGGCCAGAATGTTAAGGTCGATTCCGGAAAAGTTGCCGGATGTCATGATCAGGAGTATGAAGGAGTCATCATACGGAGATTCAAGATCATTAACAAGTTGTTCGGTATCGTTGTAAACCACCAGGTCATCTTTATTGAAATGCTCTTTTAAAATCACGGGGGAGAGTGCGGGCAGGCGATACTTTTTAACTAAGGATGGATCATAATAGACCATTGCCCGATCCGATTCATCAAGCGTGCCTTTATACTGCTGAAGATATTCCGGGTTCAGGCTGCTGAAAGTATGCAGCTCCAGACAGGTAATCAGTTTCTGATCGATGTAAGTTTCTTTAAATGCCTGAATGGTGGCTTTTACAGTGGTCGGCGCCTGTGCATAGTCCAGGAAGATAGCCCTGTTGTTACCGCTGGCAAGCAACTGTTGTCTCCGGTCGGCACCCTTGAAATGCTGAATGGAACTGTAGAACTGATGCTCCTCTACCCCCAGTTCCCGGCATAATAGCAGGGCTCCCATAATATTCTGCATGTAGTGCCGTCCAAATACCGAAAGGGGAACGGACCCGTATTTGGTTTCCAGTACAAAGCGTTCGTCTTCTATTCTGTGGGGATGTGCACCGTATGGTATCTTCAAAAGGGACCAGTGGCTTTTATCCACCACCTCCCCGAGAACAGGATCCCCTTCATAATAGAATACCTTGCCTCCGCCTGTGGCAATTTTTAAAAAGTTTTGAAACTGTTTCTGGTAAGATTTAAAAGTGCGAAATACATTCATATGGTCCCATGCTATTCCTGAAAGGAGGGTCATATGTGGGTAATACTGATGGAACTTGGGTTGGCGGTCCAGCGGTGAGGAAAGATATTCGTCCCCTTCCAGGATAATGAAGGGTGCTGATTCCGATAGTTTCACCGTAGTGTCAAATCCGTCGATGTCACAGCCGAGCATATAGTCAAAATCGATTCCCTGTTCCAGCAACACATGCATAACCATGGCAGTGATCACGGATTTGCCATGACTTCCTCCGATTACTACCCGCTTCTTGTTTTTACTTTGTTCATACAGGTATTCGGGAAAGGAGTAAATGCGGATACCAAGCTCCTGTGCCTTTTTTAATTCAGGGTTGTTTTTCCGGGCATACATCCCCACAATGACAGCATCAAGCCCGGTGTGAATCCGGTCAGGATCCCATCCTGTTTTGTCGGGGAGCAGGTTATTTTCCCTGAGCCGGGTCCTGGAGGGTTCAAAAAGCTCATCATCGGATCCGGTGATGATGTATCCCTTTTGATGAAGCGCAATGGCAAGATTATGCATCACCGCTCCCCCTATGGCAATAAAGTGGATTTTCATGAGGGTTCAGTGTTTAGACAAAGAGTTCCACAATAAAAATAGCTGATAATTACAATGACCGGGAGCTAAATATCCTGAATTTATTAACCATTTACCTGCCTGAATATGATCCCGGACACGTATATTTGATGATATGGAGATCCGGAAGATACAGTGCGGGTACCTCAGGGTTCAGGCTACTGAGATGATAAAACCACTTTCTGTACAGCAGATCAGGCATCAATATATGGTTGATAAGAATGGATATATAAAACTCTCCATGAATGCTTTATTGCTCATTGAAGAGGCTCGTATTGTGCTGATAGACCCCGGTTGTGCTGATTTCCTTCCTTCCAGGCTGACCGGAAGTTATGGATTGGAAATCGTGCAACCGCTGGATGAGGTACTGGAGGAGCAGGGGATAGTACCGGGTGATGTAACGGATGTCATCTTCACCCATCTTCATTTTGACCATGGGAGCGGAGCCTTCATACGGGGTCCGGGGATGATCGGAAAACGTTTTCCGGGAGCCGGTTACCATGTGTTGAAAGAACACTATGCGTATGCAGGCAGTCCTGCTCCGGCTGAAGCCGGTTCCTATTTTACGGGTCTGTTTAAATATATAGATCAGTTACAATGGCTGGAGGAATGGCCATATGACTGGATGACATTCCGGATATTCAATGGTCATACCAGGAGGATGGTTGTGCCGGAGATCATGGTGAATGGTGTTCGCACATTCTTTTTATCAGATTTAGTGCCTATGAAAATTTTCCTGGATCATGACGTATACAGCGGTTATGATGTGGATCCGGTATCGGCCCTTGTGGAGAAACGGGAATTTCTCGATGGAATTAAGGAGACATCAAACCTGAGACTGTTTCATGATCCACTCATTGATAGTGTATTCTATCCTTGAGCCTCCAGCAGAACTTTAAGTATCTGTTTCCCGGTCTCATTCACTTTTGTTCCGGGGCCAAAGACGGCCATGACGCCTGCTTTGTACAGGAATTCATAATCCTGGTGGGGTATCACCCCGCCGGCGATGACCATAATATCTTCACGCTCCAGCCTTTTTAACTCACCGATAACCTCCGGAACCAGTGTTTTATGCCCACCTGCCAGTGAGGAGACCCCCAGTACATGTACATCATTTTCAATAGCCTGCCTGGCCGCTTCTGCCGGTGTTTGGAACAATGGACCTATATCCACATCAAATCCAATATCCGCATAACCAGTACTAACCACTTTGGCACCACGATCGTGACCATCCTGGCCCATTTTTGCGATCATGATACGGGGTTGGCGCCCCTCCCTGCCGGCAAACTCCTTTGCCAGTTCACATGCTTCGCAAAAAGCGGGATCCTGACCGGATTCAGATGAGTAAACACCGGAAATGGAGCGGATCACTGCTTTGTACCTGCCCGAGACCGCTTCAATGGCAGATGATATTTCACCCAGGGTGGCTCGAGCTTTAGCTGCCTCAATTGATAGTTCAAGTAAGTTCTTCTTTCCACTTTTGGCACATTCTGTTAATGCATCTATTGCTGCTGCTGCCATTTTGTTATCCCGTTCAGACTTCAACCTGGTCAACCGGTTCAATTGTGATTGTCTCACAAGCGTGTTGTCCACTTCCAGTATATCGATGGGTTCTTCCTGTTCCAGCCGAAACTGGTTTACCCCGACAATAATATCCTTTCCACAGTCGATCCGGGCCTGTTTCCTTGCAGCGGCCTCTTCAATTTTCATTTTAGGGAGACCGGTTTCAATGGCAGCAGCCATACCCCCGAGTTCTTCAATTTCCATGATATGTTTCCATGCGCGATGGGCTATCTCATGTGTCAGGTTCTCCACGTAAATGGATCCGGCCCAGGGATCAAGGGAACGGCATATTTCAGTCTCTTCCTGGAGGTGGAGCTGTGTATTCCTTGCAATTCTGGCGGAGAAGTTCGTGGGCAGGGCGATGGCTTCGTCCAGGGCATTGGTGTGAAGTGATTGTGTATGACCCAGGACTGCAGCCATGGCTTCCACAGAGGTTCTGGCTACATTGTTAAAGGGATCCTGTTCAGTAAGACTCCAGCCTGAGGTTTGCGAGTGTGTTCTGAGCGCCATCGATTTCGGGTTCCTGGGATTGAACTGTTTTACCAGTTTTGCCCATAGCATTCTGGCAGCCCGCATTTTGGCAATCTCCATAAAATGATTCATGCCGATGGCCCAGAAAAAGGAGATACGGGGAGCAAATGCATCTATGTCAATTCCGGCATTCACTCCGGTACGCAGATATTCCAGTCCGTCGGCGAGCGTGTATGCCAGTTCAATATCTGCTGTGGCTCCGGCTTCATGCATATGGTACCCCGAGATGCTGATGCTGTTGAACCTGGGCATGTGCCTGGAGGTATATACAAAGATGTCGGCAATGATCTTCATGGACATGCCGGGTGGATAAATGTAAGTGTTCCTCACCATGAATTCTTTCAGGATATCATTCTGAATCGTTCCACTCAGCTCCTGCAAAGAGGCTCCCTGCTCAAGTCCGGCCACGATGTAAAATGCCATGATGGGAAGAACGGCTCCGTTCATGGTCATGGAAACAGACATTTTATTCAGGGGGATCTGGTCAAAGAGAATCTTCATATCCAGAACGGAATCAATGGCGACCCCGGCTTTGCCCACATCTCCCACGACCCTTTCATGGTCCGAATCATAACCCCGGTGGGTAGCCAGGTCAAAAGCAACTGAAAGCCCTTTCTGTCCGGCTGCCAGGTTCCTGCGATAAAAAGCATTGGACTCTTCAGCCGTGGAGAACCCTGCATATTGCCTGATGGTCCAGGGACGCATGGTGTACATGGCTGAGTAAGGGCCCCTTAAAAATGGCGGTAGACCTGCCGCATATTGCAGGTGTTCCAGTTTGTCCAGGTCTGTTTTATCATAAAACGGATTGATAAGGATATGCTCCGGGGTTTCCCATGCACCAGCGGATTCCCTCCTGGCTGTGGGTCTGCTGGTACTTCTGAAATCTATATTTTTAAAGTCAGGCCTCATGTAAGTGTGATCAAAAGTTGCTTAATAAATGTTATAGTAACATGTTGTTAAACTCTCTCAGGGTCTCGAGGAGGTCGCTTTTTATGTGAATGAAATGCTGTATACCGGCATTTGTCAGGTTTTCAATCGAACCGGAAGGATATCCGGCCACCACCACTACAGATCGCTCTTTCAAAGTTGCATGAAGTGTTGCAACCATCTCTTCATACCGGTCGTCCGAACTGCAGAAGACAACCACATCAAAGTTCAAATTTTTCATTGCTGTGATTCCTTCCTCCAGTGTGGTAAAAGGCGGATGGTCCAGAATTTCATATCCCGCACATGCAAAAAAGTTGCCTGCAAAGGACGACCTGGCAGATACCCAGGCCGGATCTCCATACTTAAAGAGCAGAACGCGCGGCCTCTTATTACTTTTTTCGGTTTGAAGCCTTACCTCCTCAAATGGTGCCGAGGCGCGAAAGGGTTGCAGGGGAAGTAATGATGATCCCGCTCCGGTTTGCTCCTTTTGTACAACAATGTTTTTCAGAATCATTTCACTAAAATCAGGAAAAGCATTGGTTCCCAGTATTTTGTCCTTCCCCGTTGTGATGGGTGCTATTTTCTTGTCTCTTGAGCGATATACCTGTTCCTGGATCCATCCCGCTTCGAATGCTTGCCTGAAGCCACCTCTTGTTTCCACTTCACGGAACAGCTCCCAGGCTTTCTCTCCAATGGAATCTGTAAGATTTTCCAGCAAATAGGAGCCGGAAGCCGGATCGGCCACACGATCAAAACAGGCCTCTTCCCTGAGTATGATCTGTACATTCCTTGCGATCCGGTCAGAAAATGGTGTGCTGTTTCCATAAGGAAGGTCAAAAGGCAATACACTTACCAGGTCAGCACCTCCCAGAATGGATGACATGGCTTCGGTGGTTCCCCGCAGCATATTTACATGGGGGTCGTACAGGGTCATGTTCCATTCCGATGAAGAGGAATGTATGCGGATCCGGCACAGGGATGGTTCAATACCGTATGCTTCTGCAATTTTCGACCACAATATTCGGGCAGCCCTTAGCTTGGCTATCTCCATGTAGTAATTTGACCCCGAGGCCAGGCTGAGCAGCATGGAATCCTGGGCCACCAGCGGATCAATTCCCTTTCCGGTCAGAAGCGACATATATTCACTGGCCATGGCCATGGATAATGCCAGCTCTTCTACAAGGGTGGAACCGGCGTTCTGGATCAGCGCACCGTTCACTTCAATGACCCGCATATCCGGGGAATGCTCATGTACCTCCCTGACAAGCCTGATAATGTTCTTCATGCCGGCAATGGGCATTCCCAGTTCAGCCATCCTGCCCAGGGGATCGGCGCCCAGACAGCCCTTCAACTCCTCTCGCTCTACACCTCGGGACGATGCAATACCACACAGGTTGTCGTATAGCCTGTCGGCAGCCAGGTTACTCTTGACAAGGAGCTCAAATTCCCCCGGATGAACACCTTTCAACAGGGTTTCCAGCAGTTCTGGACCGGGTACAGCCGTATCCTTTAGCCGCAGGCAGATGGCCTGTGCCCCCCCTTTCAAAGCTGCTTTGATCCTGAGATTGGTCTCTGCTTTCTCATTAATGGAAAATATATCCTGGCAGATGATCCATCCGTTTGGTGCGCCGGACTCCATTTTCAAAGTACCCAGTCCGTCCAGATATTCCAGGGTTTCTGTATCTTCCAACCGGTAATAGGGTTTTACCGTGATCCCTTCCTCACTTTTCCAGACCAATTTTCTGTTGTAATCTGCTCCCTTCAGATCCGAAATAATCTTCTCTTCCCACATGGAAGTTGGAATCCCGGGGAAATCTGAA
>JANTFK010000224.1 GCA_024763595.1 Bacteroidales bacterium
CAGGACTGGATGCAAATGGGCTCTCAAGGGATAAAGAAGTGGTTCAACAATATATTGATGACCCGCTGATTTACGGAATTATCTCATTGCGATTGGGTATAGCCATCCACGACCATGGTTTACAGGCTATTGAAAAAGCCGGGGAACTAAAACTGCCCCTGTTACTTATGCATGGGACCGGGGATTTGATTACAGATCCGGCTGCAACCAGGGAATTTGCAAATGGGGTGGCAAATGATGTTACCTATAAAGAATGGGACGGGTTGTATCATGAAACACATAATGAACCGGAAAAGGATGAGGTGTTTGCATTTATTTTACAATGGTTGAAAATTCATTGACCGATGGGGAATGCTACTTTCAGAACTGAAGTTAACGCCGGTTCATTTCCGGCAAAAATCGGATACGAAAATCCGGCTTTGTTTGTCGGATCCTGTTTCGCAAATCACATTGGTGAAAAGATGCAGGATTATAAATTTAAGGCAGATCTGAATCCTTTTGGAGTGATTTATAACCCCGTATCGGTTCTGAACAGTTTGAAAATCTTGCGGGACAAGAAAGTTTTTACGGAAAAGGACCTCTATTTTTATGACCGTAAATGGATCAGCTTTTACCATTATACGGGTTTTGCCCATCCGGATAAAGAAGTTTGTCTGGAAAAAATAAACAACCGCATCCAATTCTCTTCAGACCGCTTTAAAGAAGCAGATTTCTTATTTATTACACTGGGTACAGCACAGGTGTATGAGTGGATTGAAACCGGGGAAGTGGTGTCGAATTGTCACAAAATTCCCGCATCGAAATTTAACCCGCGACTGCTTGATGTTGACGAGATAATTAAAGCATATAGTGTTTTTCTGAATGAACTGTTTGTACAAAAGCCGGATTTACGGGTAATTTTTACGGTGAGCCCGGTACGGCACTGGAAAGACGGGCCGGTGGAGAATCAAAGAAGCAAAGCCGTTTTGCTTCTTGCAGTACAAGCTCTGGTGGAACAATTTGACCGGGTATCCTATTTTCCTGCCTATGAAATTATGATGGATGATTTACGTGATTACCGGTTTTATGCCGAAGACATGTTACATATTGGGCCCATGGGTGTCGATTATATCTGGAATAAGTTTTTTCAGGCGTTGATAAAAGATGAAGCCAGACCGGTAATGCTTGAGGTAGAAAAGATCATCAAAGCTGCAAACCACCGGCCATTTAATGCCGGCTCGGAAGAATTCAGGAAATTTGTTACCAAAACCCTGTCTCAAATCAATCAATTGGTTCAACAGTATCCGTTTCTTGACTTCTCAAAAGAAGAAACGTTGTTGCAGCAATGGCTAAACAAGTAAATTTAATAGCTATTTTCTGATTAAAAGCTTCTTCAGGCTTATTCCCTCTTTTGTATGGAGCCTGATAAAGTAAACGCCATTGGAAAGTACCGAAACATCAAAGCTCTTTTGTTGTTGGCCCACCTGGATCTCAAATGCAGAGCTTTCGCGTATTTTACCGGTAATATCAATGATATCAACCTGTATCCTGCCTGCCTTATAGGCGTTGAGTGACAGGTAAAAGCGATCCTGTGCCGGGTTTGGATAGATCAGCCACGATGGTTGCAGTGAATGCTGCTCAATCCCGGTTGTATTTTGCACCAGAACCACCATCCAGGCAGAATCACACAAGTCAGGGCTGGCTGTAAGACAAACTTTATAGGTAATGGTATCGAGTCCGGTAAATCCGGCATCCGGTTTGTATTTTATATTGGTCGTTCCCTGAACCGAAGCAATGCCATTTGAAGGATGACTGCTAATGGTTAAGGAATAAGCTCCCGGGATTTGATCATTCGCCGTGACATTATAATTTATACTGTCTCCCTTGTTCATGCTAACGTAATCATGTGTGCAGTCGGGAGCATCAACAATCAGCACTCCATGTTTGAACCGTTCGGTAAACTCCTGAAAATACTCGTTAACAACTGTGGCATCGTGAACGATCAATGTGTTTTCATCATTCCGGTATTCGGCAGAGGAGCTCCAGTTATGACTCCCGGTAAGCAGAAGGGGATCAGATGCAGGAGTTGAATTATCAACAATGAGATATTTATGATGCATGATCCCTGACTCTCCGGTTTTTCTGAAGTTTGCCCCAAGAGAACTTTCCAGGGTAGCTTTTACCGTGGCCATACTCGGATCGTTATCATCATTTACCAGCACTTTTGCAGTTACACCTGCATTGAACCGGTCACGAATGGCATAAGCCAATTCGTTTCGTGTGATAATCATGGCTGCCACAGAAAGGTCCTGGTCGGCTGAATTTATAGCGGCCAGTATTTTGGCAGTGGTTCCGTCTGACGGGCTAAAATAACTTTCAACCCGGTGACCACCAATCACAAATTCGTGAGGTGTATTGTTGGTTTTGTCGGGTCCGAATTTACTTTTTGCCTGGTCGGGTTGTGGACCTGTGCTTCCGTACATTTCATTAAATTCCAGGGTATAGGCTTTAGCCAGACTCTGATCCTGCAAAATGATCACATTATTCGGATCGGTATTGATCTGGCCATCGGTAAAATTTGTTGAGCCGGTCCAGACTACAGGAACATTGGGATCAGATGAATTGGCATCGAAAATCACGAATTTGTTGTGCATAATACCATAAGTAGGGTATCCTTCTATAGGATCCGGTAGCCGGCCAATTCCGGCATTCAATTCACCAATCCCTGAATTTCCCTGATCGCTGTCATAAATAACACGTACAACCACCCCCCTGTCGTAAGCGGCATTTAAGGCTGCAGAAATATTGGAAATTCCTGAATTGTTAAAATTATAAATAGTGAAATCAATGGACTCCTGTGCTCTTTCAATATATTTAATGAGAGTGTCGTCAATGGCATGATCCAATTGAATGGCATCTGTCCCGGTGGAAACTGTGTTATCAACAGACCGGTTAAAATACATTTTAATGTCACCGCTGGACAGGGAGGCGGTGATATAGGTTCCGATATTTGATTTGGCCGTATCTGAACCATTTACGGAGAATGCCATAATGTACAGGATCTCAGACGGAGTTCTGCCTGTAATTGTATAGGTATGACTGGTACCGGCACCATTATCCGGCAAATATCCAAGTTCAAGTGCAGGTGTATTACCATATTTAATTTCAGAGGTCCCGGTATTATCCGTTCCCCAACTTAAGGTAAATCCGGAAGTGGAAATATTGCTTACCGTAACCGGGGCGGTAAGGTTTATAGTGTTGGCTGCAACCAGGTCGGCTTCATCCCGGGGCAACAACTGGTAGGTTGAATAAAACTGTCCAAGAGCTCCGGTTATGGTTACTTCCCCGGCAGGAATGACTTTACCAACGAGTGGAGAGGCATTATCGCTGATCCTGATCTCTCCGGATTGTCCGTTTGCGGTATAATTGTAGTTCGTTTTTCCTGCAAAGGTATTTCCGGCATCCGCAAAAACAGCATGTTCAACACGCACCAGTTGTGCTTCATGGCTGTCACTAAGCTGGGAGGGGGTTAACACAACCGGGTCCGGTAAGCTATTTCCTGAAGAGATAATGGTAAAACTTGAAACAGGACTGATTTCCAGCAGGTTATTATAATCGGAAAGTGTGCCGGTAACAGAAATACTGTCTCCTCTTTTTACACTGCTCATACTGCTGCTATAGACTGCTATCCCTGCGGTGGGATCCTGCAGGTAACGTATGGTACCCAGTTCAGATCCGTTGGTAACAATTCCATTTACCGTAACGGTAGCGCCAATGGATTTTGCACGGGCATCTGCGATAGTGGTTTGTGGGGTTGCCGGTTTTTCTATAAGAGTAAAAAGGCTTATCAGGATGAGGATGGATTTTTTCATAATACTATAAGATAATTCGTAAAGAGGTATTAAAACGCCTGCCCATTCCAAAGAACACGGTAGCTGATTTGGCATCGAAATCCTGGAAAGGCATCATATTATAAGGATCGTTATTAACTGCATCGGAGATGTAGGTCCGGTTCAGCAAATTCAGGATACTCATTTGAATTCTGAAGCGGACTTGTTTCATTCCTTTGAACCGGAAACCGTAACCGGTATGGAGGTCAACCATGTCGTAAGGAGGTATTTTCCATGAGTCAACCGGATTCCCTTGTTCATCGGTAGTGGATTCGGGAGTGAAGTTGGAGTAATATTTTCCGAACCAGGTAAACCGGCCATTTATATACAATCCTTTAAAAGGTTCATAACGCAAGCTGGTACTGAACTGGGTTTGGGCAGCGTCCCCGACATGGATCCCACGTGCATCAAAGTTGATCACTTTTTTCACCGGATCATGGGTGTCGTAATTAAAGTATTGGAGCCCTGTTACCTTTTTGTTCCATACCCAGTCACCAAACGACACGAGTCCCTGAAGATCAAGCTTATCACTGATCTTGTATATCATATCCAGTTCAATGCCCTTATGCAGTGCGTCCATTCCGGGAATATCGGCATAGACCCGAATATTATTCTTTTCCTGATCATCCGGGTTAAACCCGGGTTCTCCGGGTGTAAGCACATAGCTGGAATAAACCCTGTTGGTAGGCTTGTTTTCCCAGGCAGTAAAATATCCGTTCAGGTCAAGTGAAAAACGGGTTGACCCATAATGATACCCCAGTTCTAAAGCTTTCACTTTTTCATTTTCGGTATCTTCCTGGAATTCTGTTGTATAACCTTTAAAGAAATACTTATAAGCTCTCACTTTGGATAAATAACCCAGATTGGTAAATACATTGGACCGCTCACTCAGGTTATAATTCAGCCCGGCTTTTGCAGTGAAGCCCGGTTTCCAGTTCCAGTCCGATTCACTTTTATTAAAATAATCAATCTTTTTATACCCGTTATAGGCAACAGTTAAGTTTAAAAAAGCAGATATTTTGGAGTTATTATATTCTGCCTGTCCAAATATGCCACCCCATTTAACAAGTCCCTTTTCATAATAGTTTATAGTGTCACCCGGATATTTCATAGCCAATCTTGGGTTGGCAATATAATCATTGCGAAGATCGGCATCATCAATGGCATAATCACCTCCCAACAGATCTGAAACAACGGTATAGTGAATGCCTGTGTAAGACCTCAGATCAAGTCCTCCGGAAATCTGCAGGGACTCATTGATCCTTGCATTCAGGGTAGAAAGCAAACCATACCAAAAATGATCGTTATTGGCCTGGGTCATGTAGTTGGATGAATAATACAATGAATCGTCATACCGTTCATCAATAGGATAAATCTTCCCAAAAGGAGTGTCGGTTGGCTTGGCATTCTGGTCGTAGATCTCCTGCCAGTTTATCCTTCCATAATTCGGATCAGCCGGATCCGGGATCAGATTGGTTGATTTAATACTGTGTCGGGTACGGCCGCCTCCCCCGGTTCCAACGGATAAATATAAGATATTGGACACCGATATTTTATCTGAAACGGTCCAGAAATCCCTGAGACTGAACTGGGGTTTATGATACTTGTTAACACGTTCACTAAGGGCTTCTTCCGCTGCATCCGGGTTGAACCGGTCACGTTTAAGATATCCCCAATGCTGGTTATACTTAATGCCCAGGCCGGCAATGGGCGGACGATATAAATAGGTACCGGTAGAGTCGGCGGCATCCACATCAATCCCTTCCTGCCGGGCAAAATCCAGGCTGTAGGAAGCGATTCCGAGCTTATATGATCTTTGCTCGTGCTTTTGAGGCGCCCCCATAGCAGAAAGACTTATCAGATGGTTGGACATTCTTTTGTCTATTTTAGCATAATAGAACCAACCTTCTGAAAAGGTATTTTCCACCCAGCCATTTCCGCGTTTATATGAACCGGCCAGTGTAAAACCCCAGCCATGTTTAAGTTGCCCACTTGTAAATCCAAAAGAGGACCGGATCTTTCCTTCGCTGGTAACTTCTTGTTTCAGGCTCAGTTCCCTTTTATTTTCCAGGCCTTTGGTCAATATGTTCATGGTTCCTCCCACTGAAGGGAGTGCCAGCTTTGAAGCTCCCAAACCCCGTTGTACCTGAATGGTTCGTGTGACTTCATCCAGGCCGAACCAGTTCGACCAGTAAACCCAGCCGTTTTCCATATCGTTTACGGGGATACCGTCAATCATCACGGCAATATTTCTCTGGTCGAATCCCCGTATAGTGATCCGGGCATCTCCATCTCCTCCTCCCTGTTGGGTAGCATAAACGCCGGGAGTTGAATTCAAAATAAGCGGAATA
>JANTFK010000225.1 GCA_024763595.1 Bacteroidales bacterium
CCGTGGTGCTGGCGGAACTGGACGGGTTGCACACACCCAATACCGAAGGAAATATTCCTTTGATTGATGACGACCCGCTCAAACCCAATGTAAATTATTTTAAACATGTGGACTGGGTGATTCAAAAAGCTGCAGCGTTGGGGATGTATATCGCTGTCCTCCCAACCTGGGGTGATAAATGGAACAAACGTTGGGGGATAGGGCCGGTGGTCTTCGATACTCCGGAAAAAGCCCGGAAATATGGGAAATGGATTGGGCATAGGTATAAAGACCAACCTAATATTATTTGGATACTGGGTGGTGACCGGAATCCGGAAAAACCAGAACATATTAAAATTATTAGGGCAATGGCTGAAGGGATACAGAAAGGAGACCAGGGCAGTCATCTGATCTCTTATCACCCAAGCGGCAGCAAGTCATCATCCCAGTGGTTTCATAATGAACCCTGGCTCGATTTCAATCTTGCACAAACAGGACATGAGAAAAGAAATAATCCGGTTTATGATCTTATCGGGCATGACTACCATTTGAAACCGGTAAAACCATGTCTCAATGGGGAGCCACAATATGAAGATCTTCCGGCGGCCGATACGCTCAGCGGATACTGGTACAACCCGCGCGAAGGAACAAGCATCCGGATTCCTGCTTTTTCCAATACGGGTAAGGTGAAAGTGTTTGTGCCACCATCCAGCGGTACACGTAACGACTGGGTGCTGGTGCTGGATGATATTAGGAAAAAATATCCCGATCCGGCCACAATTAGGTTGAAATGAATGATTTCAGACTTTTCGGAACAGGTTGATCATGCTTCCGGGATGAATTGCGGGGTTATGCCGTTCCCGCATAAATAATCAAACCCAGCCCCAAAAGAAAAGCCACCAGCATGATCCCTATAAGTCCGCCGGTTCCTTTAATACCCTTAAACTCTTTCCTGATAAGGATACCCCATAGTGCCGCTACCAGTGTAGCGCCCTGACCCAAACCGTAGGAGATGGCATAGCCTCCCTTGCCGATTATTATCTCATCCCGCGATGGGAAAAGTTAAAATATTTTTTTTAATTACTGCTTTAATGCCGTTATTAATAACGTTATTAAAAACGTTATTAATTTTTGACTATGTTGCGAAGAAGTCTGTCTAAGAGGCGTATAAGAAATCTGACAAAAGTGTCAGGTGGTAAAAGTTCTGTCATTACTTTACCCTGGGAATTTGTGCAGAAACTCAAACAGCAGACCAGGCAGAAACTGGAGGTCCATATGTATGGAGACCGAATTATCATTTCCGATTGGAAAAAATAACCGTCCTTGTTTTTTTGATAAATTTCAGAGATGATCCGCTTATAGTTGGGCAGTATCCGGGCAACGCCGGCGTTTGTAAATTATTATTATATTTAAACAGATTTCACGAACAGATCAATGATCCATTGATCAAAATTATAACAAAATGAAAAAGCTTATTTTACTCGGGTTTTTGTTCGTAGTTGCACTATCTGTCCGGGCCCAGTGGCTCCATGTCAGTCCGGATGGCCGCCGGTTGGTTAAAGAAGATGGTTCTGTCTTTTTTTACATGGCCGATACCGGCTGGGAGTTGTTTCACCGGTGTTCCAAAGAGGAAACAGAGATGTATCTTAAAGACCGTAAAGAAAAAGGGTTCAATGTGATCCAGGCAGTTGTACTTGCTGAACTTGACGGCTTGAATACACCAAATACCGAAGGAGAAACGCCCCTGATCAACAATGATCCCCTGCAACCAAATGAGGCTTATTTTAAACATGTGGACTGGGTGATTCAAAAAGCTGCAGCGTTGGGGATGTATATCGCTGTCCTCCCAACCTGGGGAGATAAATGGAACAAACGTTGGGGGGAAGGGCCGATGATCTTTGATACTCCGGAGAAAGCCCGGAAATATGGCAAATGGATCGGGAAAAGATACAAAGACCAGCCAAACATCATCTGGATACTTGGGGGTGACCGTAATCCTGAGAAGCCTGAGCATTTTGAGATTGTCCGGGCAATGGTTGAAGGTATCCGTGGAGGGGATCAGGGCAGCCATCTGATCACTTATCACCCGAGCGGGGGAGAGTCATCTTCAAAATGGTTTCATAATGAGTCGTGGCTTGATTTTAATCTGGCCCAGACAGGTCATATGAAACGGAACTTCCCCGTTTATGATTTGGTGGGACATGATTACAACCTGAAACCGGTAAAACCCTGCCTTGACGGAGAACCGCAATATGAAGATCTTCCGGTGGCCTTCACATTACAAAATGAACGGTTTGTGGCTTATGATGCCCGTCAGGCAGCTTACTGGTCTGTCCTTGCCGGCGCGTTGGGGCATACATACGGCAATAACAACATCTGGCAAATGTGGGCGCCGGGAAGAAAACCTGTAATTGATGCACGCATTCCATGGTTCAATGCCATCCACCAACCCGGAGCCATGCAGATGGGGTACATGCGTAAACTTTTCGAATCACGTCCGTTTCTTGAGATGGTCCCGGACCAGGATATACTGGCCAATGTTTACGGCCAGGATAAAAATGTGATCCGTGCTGCCCGTGGAGCTGACAGTTCGTTTTTGATCGTATATTCTTCGTATGGCGCGCCCATCCACCTGCGTATGGAGAAACCGGCGGCCGATACGCTTAGCGGATACTGGTACAACCCGCGCGAAGGAACAAGCATCCGGATCCCTGCTTTTTACAATGCGGGCAAGGTGAAAGTGTTTGTGCCGCCATCAAGCGGCTCACGTACCGACTGGGTGCTTATCCTGGATGATGCGGAGAAAAAGTATCCGGATCCGGGGAAATTCCGGCTAAAGTGATTCCCCCTGTCAGGAAGCACAAAAGCTCGTATAACGCTGTTTACAGTATGCTTTTCAGAGATATTTTTTTCAGGCAACATTGGGTGCTGGCATTTTATATTTTTACAAATTCTCTAAAATTATTTCTGTCAATAACCTTACTCTATTGAGAATTTTGGTTTTGGTTTTGTTTACACCCAACTTCCTGATAACTGGTATGTACAAGCCTGCTTGAATCTCTGTTGTTAATGAAGTTCTTTGCAATGATCATTTGTAATTTGGAAGAATTAAATTAGATTTGTTCAAACGTCATGAAATTTGAGAGATAGCCAATTACAATTATAATCCATTCGTTAAACCTTAAAAACCTGTACCATGAAAAAAATGTATCTCTTCTTTGCAGCAACCTGTTTACTAACCCTGAATGCTTTTCCGCAGGGGAAGTTTAACGGACTCGGAATGAATATGGGCAATCTTTACCGGGTGTCCGATGCCAAAACCCGCTCAATCAGTCCGGAAAACTTTACCGGTGAAAAAGGGAAGGGAGGGATGGCCAGTCTGAAAGACAAAGGAATTCCCAATAAAGCCAATGCTTCAGGTCCGGCACGTGACCTGGGACAGGGCTGGAAGGTGAATCCTTATGTCCGCATACAGTCGGGCCAGACCTTAACCCTGGCTGAAATTGAAGGCCCGGGCGCCATACAGCATATCTGGATGACCCCTACAGGAAACTGGCGCTATTCGATTATCCGTATCTACTGGGATGATGAAAAAGAACCCTCCGTAGAATGTCCTGTGGGCGATTTCTTTTGCATGGGATGGAACAAATTTGCTCCGATAAGTTCTCTGGCCGTTTGTGTGAATCCGGGTAGTGCTTTTAACAGCTATTGGGTGATGCCTTTTCATAAAAAGTGTAGAATTACCATGGAAAATATCAATGATAAAGATCCTATGACCTTATATTATCAGATAGATTATACTCTGACGGAAGTGCCTGCCGATGCAGGATACTTTCATGCGCAGTACAGGCGGGCAAATCCGAATGAATCATCCGTTTATACCATTGTTGACGGGATCAAAGGAAAAGGTCAGTTTGTCGGGGTTTACCTGGCCTGGGGTGTACATAACAACGGTTGGTGGGGCGAAGGGGAAATTAAGTTTTTTATTGATGGAGATGCCGGTTTTCCTACAATTTGTGGTACAGGCACTGAAGATTATTTCTGTGGTTCCTATGATTTCGATACCCGGAAGAAAAACGAAGCGGGTGTGGTTGAAACGGCCTATACGGAGTTTTGTACCCCTTACAGCGGGCTGGCTCAGGTAATACGGGGTGACGGCCATTACAATGTAATGCAGCGTTTCGGATTGTACCGCTGGCATATCATGGATCCGGTGCGTTTTGAGAAAGACCTGAAGATTACCATACAAGACCTGGGCTGGCATAAGGATGGCCGATATCTGCCTCAACATTCGGATATTTCCTCGGTATGTTTCTGGTACCAGACAGGTCAGCATGCAAAATATCCGAAGCTTCCCGGCTGGCGGGAACTGGAAATAAATTAAGTACAGGTACAATAAATCAGGGTGCTTCCATAAGCCGGTAAACAGGGATTCTTTTCCGGGGCACTCCAGATCCAAAGAATTCCCCGCGGGAAAGGGATCCCTTCAGGGAAAGACACCAGGAAAACTGGAAGGATTGCACTACGGGAACTGTATGTTAATAAGATGGAACAAGTTGTATCCGGAATAGATAAAAAAGATACTGGTCTTGTATATGCAAGGGTCTGTCAAAGAATCGGACCGGTTTGTCAATATTTTTCAGTGACTTTTTTGGATATTTCTATTTTTGTTCATGCTACCCGCATGTATCATCATGCAAACCCTTAACTTATATAAACTAATCATGAAGAAATTATTTGTACTCTTTTTCCTAATTCTCAGCATTCCTGCATTTTCAATAAGTTATTATGTGGATAGCAGTGCTACCGGGGCTAATGACGGAAGCAGCTGGGTCAATGCACTGGACAGTTTGCACAAGGTATTTGCCTTAGCGGTCAGCGGTGATTCTGTTCTCATAGCCGAAGGTGTTTACAAACCGCCGGCGGATACCGACCGGAATGTGTGTTTCCATATGCCTTCAGGTGTGAAGTTAATTGGAGGATATCCCTCCGGCGGGGGAGTCCGAAACCTGACTGTTCATCAAACGGTTCTCTCGGGAGATATTGGAGTTCCGGGAGAATCCACTGACAATACTTTTCATGTTATTTTTTGTAATCAGACCAATCCGGCTACGGTCATTGACGGACTTTACATCACCGGAGGATATGCTGACGGTTCAGGAGATGACGGTAACGGCGGCGGAATATATGTAAAAACTAACAGCTCGAGGTATTACGGGGTCACAATCATCCGTTGTCATGTCTATGGAAACTATGCCATTAACGGTGGAGGAATTAACATTTACCGGAAAGGGGAGATCTATTACAGTGTCATCGAAAACAATCGTGCCGGATCCTATGGCGGAGGGTTATCTATCAAAGACGATGGAAGGGCTTACAATACGGTTATACGTAACAACTATGCGGGACAGGGTGGGGGTGGCGTGAATATAGGCGGCTTCAACAGTGCACCTGGTTTGATTAACTGTATCATATCTAACAATGAAACAGGAGGAGATGGCAGCGGTATCCTGCAGGGAGAGTCCCGTGTGATTAACTGTACTATAGTGAATAACAAAGGAGGTTATGCGGTAAAACAGGGCACTTATGCAACCATCAGTAATACCATAATATGGGGAAATACGCCTCTTCAGTTTTATAAAGGGAATTATGCTTCAGTTGTTGATTGTGCCATTGCCGACCCGTCTCTCGGGGAACCGGAGGTCATTGTGATTGACAGCATAAACAATGGGATGAACGATACGGTGAATTATATCCGTTTTAACTACCCTGCTGATTCAATCGGCAATGTTTCCACACCCGAAGGAATGACCCATCTGGCACAGGCCGATTGGTATATTCTGCCGGGATCGGCTTGTATCAATAAAGGGGATACAAACAAGTATCCGGCAGTAGCACCGAGCCATGACTATTATGGGTTTTCCCGGGTTGTGATGGATACGATCGATATCGGCGTTGCCGAGGCAAGGATAAACGTGAGTACCGACAGTGTGATGGTCCGGTATGATCACAATGATATGATCTTTTACGGAAATGTTTTGTTCTCCACCGACCTTGACCTGACGGTCAGGGGATTTGACTGGGGTGACCGGCCGGATGATCCGGAACATACTATCCAAAATAATTTCACCGGCAGGAATGCATACTCTGATACGATTTCGCCGTTACCTGCTCCCGGCATTTATTATTACCGTTCCTGGAGTAAGCTAAGTACAACTGCCTA
>JANTFK010000226.1 GCA_024763595.1 Bacteroidales bacterium
TCAACACCCATGAGCGAACCGGTGTACCCGTGATGATCATGGAGAATGTGTGTTACCGGAGGGATGTAATGGCTGTGCTACAGATGGTGAGAGATGATCTTTTCGGCGAGCTGGTACATGCCCGGTGCGGATACCGGCATGACCTGCAGCAGGTAAAGTTCAGGCCGGGGGTTACTTTCGGGCCTGAGGCTGAAGGAGAGGCCCGCTGGCGGACCCGGCATTCACTGAAACGCAATGCCGATCTCTATCCCACACATGGTCTGGGCCCCGTAGCCAACATGCTCAATATTAACCGGGGCAACAGATTCATGACGCTCACTTCCCATGCTACCAAGTCAAGGGGATTGCACGATTATATTGTGCGCAACCCTGAGGGCGGCCCTGATCATCCCAATGCCAAACTGAAATGGGCCCTGGGTGATGTGGTCACCTCCACCATCAATACGGCCAACGGGGAGACCATAATTGTGACCCATGACACCAACCTGCCCAAGCCTTACTCCCTCGACCTGCAGGTGCAGGGAACCCGGGGGCTGACTGAGTTTGATATGCATACAAAGCGGATCTACGTTGACGGGGTCAGTGAGCACCACCAGTGGGATGATATGGAAGAGTGGCTTGCGAAGTATGATCATCCGCTATGGAGAAAATATGGGGATTATGCTACAGGATCCGGTCATGGTGGCATGGATTTCTTTGTGGATAATGCTTTTGTTGAGTCGGTTAAGAGAAATGAGAATCCACCGCTGGATGCATATGATGCAGCAGCCTGGAGCGCGGTCACTCCGCTTTCTGAAAGGTCCATTGCCGAAGGGAACGCCCCGCAGAATTTCCCTGATTTTACACGGGGGAAGTGGATCAAGAGAAAACCAGTTTTTGCCTTAACTGACGCTTATTAATTCCGAACCGGTTAAACATAAGAACCATGAAATTCATCACAACAAAGCTGCCGGGTTACACCCTGGCAGTTACAGTAGTATTATTGTCCCTGCATGTGGTTGTACAGGCCCGGAAACCGGACACTGCTGAATCCGGGGAGAAGATCTGCAGGGTAACCTCCTTTTCCATGAATAAGATCTGTAAGGAGTGGGACGGCCAGTGGCAGGGAATTACCGTAGCTTCGGACGGAAACTGCTATTTCGGGACCTCCACCCACTCCAGCGGTCACGGGGCAGGGTTCCATATGTACAACCCGGGGACCAGGGAGCATAAAGTGCTTGCTGAAAATATGACGCTGGTTTGCGGGGAGGAGTTTAACGGATCGCAACAAGGGAAGATCCACAGTCCCATTGTGGAACTGGACGGCTGGCTCTACTTTGCCACTCATCTTTCCAATTACTGGCCGGAAGGAATAGATATCTATCCGGGGGCACATGTGCTGGGCTATGAAATGGCCACGGGAAAGTTCCGTGACTTTGGCATTGTGAAGCCGCGCTACTCCATCTATTCGGCCATCAATGTGGATCCCGAACGCAAAGTGCTTTATGCAATGGTATGCCCGTTTCAACCGGATCTGATCAGAAATGACGGCATTCATCTCTACAGCGTGGATCTCACTTCGGGTCAGAAGAAGGACCTGGGCCAGCTCACCTTCGGAGAGACGGGCGGTACACCCTGGTTTTATCTGGATAACCATGGCAGGGTCTGGTTTACCCTCTGGAAACGGGAGTGGCGATATCCCTATGACAAAGGAAATCTCTACTGTTACGATCCGGATGCCGGGAAGATCATCACCTATGAAGATGCACTGCCGAAAGAGAGAGAGCTGATCGATGGCACACCTGTCACAGATCAATATGGTTATGAGACACGGTGCTGGAACTATACGGAGGCGCTGCCCGGCAGGAAAAAGTGCCTTGTGGCTTTCGGCGCCTGGGGAGGAGGGGATGAACGCCTGTGGATCTTTGATCCTTCAAAGGATATTATAAGCGGTGCTGCATTTGAGCCCATTGCCTATATCGGTTCCACCTTCCATGAGACAGCCATGGGCGGGGACAGGCTCTATTTTGTGCAGTATGCGGACCTGGAAGTTCAACGGACCACAAGTCCCGAGCTGGCGAGGGATGAAGATCCCGATATCGTTGGGTACAACTCCGACCTGCACCTGAGGAGCATCTCCATCAAAGATGGGGCCGACCGTACCATTAAGGATCATGGAAAGATCGTGGATCAGGATGGAAGGGCGGCCCGGATGATCAATTCCCTGGCTGCTGATGATAAAGGACGGGTCTATATGACCGGCGACTGGTATGTTAATTCTGACCTTGAAGCTACCCTTCAGGTCCTGCTTTTCGATTATCCCGGGAAAGGGATCTACAGGCTGATGAAGCGGGGCATGTTCTTTGCAGTGGCAGAGACAGCCGGGGATTAAAACACGGTCCGGGAGTTGGATGCATTTCCGTACGATTGTTGCATTGCAGGAGTCGTATGCACTGCTGTGCGATTGTTGTACTACCGTGCGTTTGATGCGCTGCCGTACGCTTGATGCGCTGCCGGATCAGGTACCTGTGATCTGAATGCGGTCCTGCAGGCGAATATCTTCTGCGGAAGCCCCGATCATGATGTCAAATTCTCCGGGTTCAATCACGTAATGCATATCTTTGTCCCACAGACCCAGTTCGCGACAGGGAACGGTGAAGGTTACCGTGGTTGTTTCACCCGGGGCTATCTCCATTTTGCGGAACCCCTTTAAGGCCTTCACAGGGGTTACAACCGAACTGATTATATCATTGATATAGAGCTGAGCCACCTCTTTCCCGGTTACCTCACCGATGTTCCGGACCTCTACGGAGACCCTGATGGTATCTGTGGATTGCAGGACTTTCCGGTCGATATGCAGGTTGGAATAGGCAAACCGGGTATAGCTTAGACCGAATCCAAAGGGGAAGAGCGGATCCGTGGGAGCATCCACATAAGTCCTTCCCGGTTTTTCCGGGCTGCCCGGTTTATTATAATAACCGCGCCCCAGGGGTTTATAATTATAAAAAACCGGAACATGCCCCACACTGTAAGGAACGGAAACCGTCAGTCTTCCTGACGGAACCACCTCGCCAAACAGGATGCGGGCCACCGCATTTCCACCCTCTTCTCCCGGGTACCAGGCTTCGAGAATGGCAGGAATGTGTTCCTTTTCCCACGGGATGGAATATGCCCTGCCGTTAACCATGACCAGCACGACCGGTTTTCCCGTATCGTATATGGCACGTATGAGTTCCGGCTGAATCCCGGGTGGCGTCAGTTCCGACCGGTCGAAACCCTCCCCGCAGGTGGGGTAAGCGCCCTGGTCAGCCAGCTCGCCCCATCCCACACCCGAAAGCGACATGCTGGTTCCGCCTATGACCAGTACCACCACATCGCTGTTATTTGCTGCATCAACAGCTTCCTGAAATCCACCGGTATCCAGGTCCGTGATGGCACAACCCTGTGCATAGTTAATGGTTATCCTGCCGTTGGAGATGTTCTCTATTCCTTCCAGGACCGTAACCCCTGAAGCGTTATCCTTGGTGGCACTGTAATCCCCGTACTGTACCTGGTTGGCATTGGGACCGATCACAGCAATGGATTGCAGCCGGGAGATATCCAGCGGCAACAGCTCATCCTGGTTTTTTAGCAGAATAACCGATTCTTCAGCTATCAGGCGTGCCAGCTGAACAGATTCCCTGGTATGTACCAGTTCCGATACTTTTTTGGGTGCCCTGTATGGCTTATCAAACAGGCCTGCCCTGAATTTGACGGTAAGGATGTTGCTGACGGCTTCATCAACCAGTGCCATAATCGCACGGTCCTTTTTTGCCAGGCTGACCAGCTCCGGGTAGGCATAACCGGATCCCTCCTGGTCAACCCCGGCCCTCAGGGCGACCACAGCTGTTTCCGCTTTACTGGCAGTCAGCTTATGATTGTGGTACAACATGCTCACTGCACCGTAATCTGCAAATACATATCCACTGAATCCAAACTCTTTTCGCAATACCTCGCGCAGCAGGTATTCGCTGGCATGTACCGGGATACCGTTGATTGCACTATAGGATGGCATGATGGAATAGACGTTGGCCTCCCTGATCCCTTTCTCAAATGGATAGAGGTACAGGTCCCTGAAATCCCGCGGGCCCATTTCCACGGGGGCAATGTTCAGGCCGGCTGTGGGGGCACTATAGCCAACATAGTGTTTGGCGGTAGCAATCAGATGATTATCAGGAATGTGGTCCCGGGTTATTTCCGGATCCCCCTGCATACCGGTTACAAAAGCTTTTCCCATTTCTGCCACCAGGTAGGGATCTTCGCTAAAACACTCCTCAACCCTTCCGTATCTTGGATCCCTGGCCAGGTCAAAAAGGGGTGAAAAAGCCTGGTCACATCCGGAGAGGCTGGCCTCATAAGCGATGACCCGGGCCATGCGTTTGATCAGGTCCGGGTTCCATGTGCTGCCCTGACCAATGACCTGGGGGAAATTGGTGGCACCCAGGGCCAGCTCTCCATGCATGCCTCCCAGTTCAACCTGAATGGCAGGTATGCCCAATCTTGTATTTTCTCTCAGGTAACGGTCTGCCGCTTCCGAGTATTTTGCAATATCATCCACATCGGTCCGGGGCGGGTCCAGGCATCCGATACTTTCCCCCCGGAAGAGAGCGTCCAGTGATGCCCGGGTTATTTTTCCGTTCCTCTCCTTTTTCAGATCGGTCAGGACAAGTTTTATCATCTGGTTCACCTTCTCTTCAACAGTCATCCGCTGTATGAGGTCATTGACCCTTTCCGCTACAGGCAGGCTGGCATCTTTATAGGGTAATAACTGACTGAAGGCACTCTGATTAGAGAAAAAGAGAACAACAGCAAAGAAAGTTGCAACGGATAATTGAAATGCGGATTTGTTCATAAGATAGATTTTTAGTGTTTATTTCCAGGACGGCAGTTAATTCCAGACTAAAGATTTATTGATTTAAACGAACGCTGACCAGGGCAAAGACCTGAATGGTGGTTCCGTAAATTGTTCCGTCTCTTGCTACAGTGAATGCCAGGAGCGGATTTTTTGGGGATAACTCTCCGCCCGGCAGGTATTGAAACCCATGGTATGGATACGTTTTCATGTCCACTTTCGAGAAGTCGAAAAAGTCCTGGTTCTGTATGGTCAGGACACCATGGTCCTTCATCTGATGTGTCGCCGGATCATAGCTTACAATATGATTCAGATATACAGGGCCGGGTATACCTTCTACCTGTTCCAGTCTTGTAACAGCTGCATAAATTTTTTCATCGGGACCCATGTGCAATCCTGCACGAAGATCAAGGTTTTCTCCGCTCGATTCTTTTCCGCCGGCAATCGCTTTTCCCTTATTCTTCTCTTTTATTTGTAAACTGGGGAGCATCCTTCCGCGATCGGTGGCTGCAATATCTCCCTTTGCATGCACCAGTTTCAATTCATATAACCTGGCGTCCAGCATATCTGCAAAATATGCTGTTTTGCGGTCCGGAGCAATGGTAAGATGCTGATACGAATAATTATTCGGATACCATATTGTTTCACCGTTACAGTTGATATCATGCTCACGGGCCTTGTCTGTATCAGGATTATAACTTGCAATTTTACAATTATTGGTTACAACATAGGCAATTCCGTCCCTGTCAATCACTGTTGTCGAATACATTCCCACCAGGGGCCCGATCCCCAGGAATGTTCCCGTAGCCAGGTCCATTTTATACCAGAGCCCGAAGCGGTTGGTATCTTCACAGGTTATCACATAGGCAATATTTCTTTTTTCATCCACCACCACATCCGCAACGCCATGCCCGTTGAAGGGAACTTTGCCCAGCACTTTTGAACTATCGGTCCGGGGGTCGTACGACAATATGTAACCGGCGCTGTAATCCCAGGGATCATCTCCCCTTTCCGGTCTCATATAGCCCTGTTTGGTCCCGACATAAATAATACCGTTCGAGTCAACATAATTAAATGTATGGATCTTTGCCTGCGATTTGTACCCGTTATAATCGGGCGTTCCGCATACTTTGTTCACATCCATAACAATGCGCTGTTTTTCACTCTTCGGGTCAAATTCCACCAGATAAGCATTGTGATCATAATTTGCCGTTCCAATGTATATTTTCCCGTTTTTACCTTCACAGAGCGAGAAATAGCCCGATTCATCACTGTGGGTTTCCGGGATAATATA
>JANTFK010000227.1 GCA_024763595.1 Bacteroidales bacterium
TCACCCTTATTGCCGGAGAGGGCAATACCAGGTTCCCCAACGCATTTGTATGGAACGGAACAGGCCCCACCGGCGGACACTGGAATGAAGGGGCCATCGACAATACGGTATTCCATCCCTACCTGATCAATGCCGTGGATCTGCATATGATCATTTACACCCGCTGGGGTGAAATGATCTGGGAAACCCGGGATGTCTATGTGGGATGGGACGGATATCTGAAATCGGGCGAACTGGCACCTCCCGGCGTATATGTTTACAAGGCCTGGGTAACCTATGTGGATGGTGAGGAAGCTGTCTTTACCGGCGATGTCACATTCCTCCATTAAAGGAGACTGAACGGGCCATATGAAGCAACCAATCCGACACCTGGCATCCCTGCTCTTTCTGATCTGTATCTCCGGAACGGTTACGGCACAGGATTTGTTCTCAGCCCGGGATCTCCTGGAACTGAAATCCATCAGGGCTGTTCAGATCAACCCGCAGGGTGATGAGATTATCTATGCCATCGCCACGCCCAGGGGCCCCAACGATGCACCCGGAGGAGCCAGGATCTCTTATTACCGTGCCTCCATCTATGACAGGGTTCCCATTCCCCTGTTTAAAGCAGATGAGCAAGGGAGTTCTCCGCAATACAGCCCGGATGGTCAGTATATTGGATTCCTGTGGGCAAAAGAGGGTGAAACCAGGCAGGTATGGCTTATGGAAACTATCGGTGGAAATATGAAACGGCTAACCAATCAACCTGCGGGTATCTCCTTCTTCCGGTGGCAACCCGGAGAAAATGGCATTGCCTATCTCTCCCCATCCCCTGCGACGGGAAAGAAACCGGAGCTGAAGAAACGGGGTTATGGTTTCATTTTTTACGAGGAGAACATCAGGAAAAACAACCTGTACCTGGCAAAGTTTGATGCACAATGGAACCCTGTGAGCGAATGGCAGCTTACTTCAACGGGGCAAACATGGAATTTTGAATTCGACAGGCCGGGCACCCGGATCGCAGCAACCATCTCGCCGAAAAACCTGATTGACCACTGGTACATGTTCAGGAAGATCTACCTGATCGATATTAAAACGGGTGACATGAGGCAGATCTCGGAAAATGAAGGGAAACTGGGGAACTATGCTTTCAGTCCCGACGGAACCCACCTTGCCTATACCGCTGCTTTGAACAGGAACGATCATAAAGAGAGCCAGGTTTATGTGGTGAACCTGGGTACGGGTGAAGTAACCAACCTGACACCGGAAGGATTCAGGGGGCATATCACCCGGGCAGACTGGAAAGACAACAACCATCTGCTCTGCTACTCAGGCGAGGGTGTCTACCCCAAGCTCAGTATAATACCGAAACAGGGAGGCGAAAGGGAAATCGTGCTGGATGCATCGGAGAACGGAATTATTTTTAGTGCACCCATCTTTACCGATGACTTTAAGCATATTGTTTTTACCGGCTCCACGCCAACCGACCCTGTCAATCTCTACCTCTGGGATGGGAAAGGAGAACCGGAGAAGGTTTCCAATATCAATCCCCGGATCCGGAACAAAACCCTTGGGCACCAGGAGGTGATCAGATACAGGGCCAGGGATGGCCGGGAGATCGAAGGGATCATGATATACCCGGTTGGGTACGATCCACAGCAAAAGTATCCGTTGATCGTTTATGTGCACGGGGGACCGGAATCGCATCACAGCAACGGCTGGCTGAGCCGCTACTCAACGCCCGGACAGGTAATGGCCGGGAAGGGTTACCTGGTGTTGTACCCTAACTACCGGGCCAGTACCGGTTACGGAGTTGACTTTGCCATGCAGGGATTTATGGACCCGGCCGGCAGGGAATTTGATGACATTGCCGACGGTATTGACTGGGCTGTCCGCGAGAAAGGAGCCGACCCTGAAAGAGTCGGTATGGCCGGCGGCTCCTACGGTGGTTATGCTTCAGGCTGGTTTGCCACCTATTACACCAGGTATGTGAAAGCGGTCTGCATGTTTGTGGGTATCAGTAACATTATCAGCAAAAGAGGCACGACCGATATCCCCTATGAAGAGCTTTATGTGCACTCGGGAAAGAGACTGGAGGAGCAGTGGCAACTGGATCTGGAGAGGAGCCCCGTCTACTGGGCACACCAGAGCCGCACGGCCACGTTGATCTATGGAGGCACTGCCGATACCCGGGTTAGCCCGTCACAGAGTATTGAACTCTACCGGCGGATGAAAATGAATGGCCATCCGGCGGTGAGGCTGGTGCAGTATCCGGGGGAGGGTCACGGCAACAGGAAACAGACAGGACAGATCGATGTGCTCTACCGGCAGATGGAGTGGCTCGACTGGTATGTCAGAGATCTGCATCCCCTGGACGGCCCCATGCCCCGGCTGGACATCTCTGACAGGTACGGACTCGATTGGGATTAACCTCACCGGACCGTATATCAATTAAAATTTATTATTAAATTGGAAGATTCTTTATCGGTCAACCATCTTGATAATAAATTGCAACATAATCACCTTAAAATCCTACCTGTTATGAACAAAGAAAAAGATAGTGGTATCTCCCGGAGAAAATTTATCGGGACAACAGCTGCCGCCACAGCCGGTTTTACAATAGTTCCCAGCCATGTGGTAAGCGGAATGGGACACACGCCCCCCAGTGATAAGCTGAACATTGCCGGTGTGGGTATAGGCGGAATGGGACACGGCAACCTGCAGAATATCACAGACCAGAACATTGTGGCACTCTGTGACGTGGACTGGAAATATGCCAAGCGTACTTTTGATGAATACCCCAAAGCCAAAAAGTTCTGGGACTGGCGGAAAATGTACGACAAAATGAGTAAATCGATCGATGCAGTGGTGGTTGCCACGGCTGATCACACCCATGCACTGATTGCCGCTCATGGTATAACCCTGGGGTTGCATACGTATGTTCAAAAGCCACTGACACACTCAGTATATGAATCCAGGTTGCTGACCAAACTGGCCGATAAGTATAAAGTGGCCACCTCCATGGGGAACCAGGGTTCTTCAGGTGAAGGGGTTAACCTGACCACGGAATGGCTCATGAACGGCGAAGTCGGTGAAGTCAGATCGGTGGAAGCATTTACGGACCGTCCCATCTGGCCCCAGGGATTGAATGTACCCGAAGAGAAGATACCGGTACCCGACACCCTCAACTGGGATCTTTTTACCGGTCCTGCAGAAATGAGGGATTTTAATGAGATCTACCATCCCTGGAACTGGCGCGGCTGGTGGGATTTTGGTACCGGGGCACTTGGCGATATGGCTTGCCACATTCTGCATCCTGTTTTTGTCGGGTTGCAACTTGGATACCCCATTAAGGCACAGGGCAGTTCTACCCTGCTGCTGACTGAATGTGCACCCAATGCACAGATGGTGAGACTTACCTTCCCCGAACGGAGGCCGACACCAAAAATGAAACTTCCGCAGGTGGATGTCACCTGGTATGATGGCGGACTGCAACCGATGAAACCACAATGGTGGCCCGAAGGCAAAAGCATGAACAATGGTGGTGGCGGGGTGTTGTTCCATGGAAGCAAAGACACCCTGGTTTGTGGTTGTTACGGGAAAGATCCCTGGTTACTTTCAGGCAGGGTTCCCAATGCTCCGAAATTCAGGCGCCGTGTTGAACTCAGCCATGAAATGGATTGGGTCAGGGCCTGTAAGGAGAGCCCCGAGAACCGTGTGGAGACCGCTTCACCCTTCTCTGAAGCCGGTCCGTTCAACGAAATGGTGGTCATGGGGGTCAATGCAGTACGCCTGCAGGGACTGAACAAGGAACTGGAATGGGATGGAGAAAAGATGGAGTTCACCAATATCGGAGAAAATGAGATGCTGAAAACAGTTATCAAGGACGGATTTAAGATCCATGACGGGCATCCCACTTTTAATAAGGACTGGACACCGGAATTCTCAGCCAAAGCATTTGCCGCGGAACTGGTAAAACATACCCCGAGAAAAGGCGGATGGGAGCTGCCCGACATGCCTGCCTAACAGAAGTTGAACTTTAATTTTAAACACATGAAACAACTTTTTTATCTGTTTATTAGCTTACTGTTCCTGGGAGCAGCGGCCTGTACTTCTTCACCCAAAACCGGCGATACCAAAAAGACGGATACGGAAAAAGTGAAGGAGGAGACCGTTGCTGTACCAAACACCCTGACGGAACAGGAGAAGAAAGAGGGCTGGATCCTGATGTTCGACGGAAAAACCACCAACGGATGGAGGGAATATGATGCCACGGCTTTTCCTGATACGGGCTGGCACATCGAAGATGGAATGCTGGTATGCGAAAACTCAGGGAAAGGGGAAGCCGGGTTTGGCGGTGATATCATCTATGACAGGCCATTCACCAATTTCCATTTTAAAGTGGACTGGATGATCGAACAGGGAGGTAATTCAGGTATTTTTTTCCTTGCCAGGGAGATCCCGGGTAAGAAGATCTGGTATTCCGCCCCCGAATACCAGATCCTGGATAACTTCAGTAACCACATCGACAACACCCTTGGAGTAAACGGCAACAGAAGGGCCGGAAGTTTGTACGACCTGATCCCTCCCAATCCGCAAAATGCCAGGGGAGCCATGGAATGGAACAGCGCAGAGATTATCTCCTACGAAGGCACCATTGCCTTTAAGATGAACGGAGAAACCACCCTGGAGTTCCATCTCTGGACCGATGAATGGAATGAGATGATTGCCAACAGCAAATTTCCCAAGTTTAATCCCGATTTTGCCAACGTGGCTAAAACAGGTTATATCGGGCTCCAGGACCATGGCCATGCAGTATGGTTCAGGAATATCAAGATCAGGGAGTTGTAATTCTAAAAGATCACATATTACAATACAATGATAAGGGCCCTCTTCGCAGAGGGCCTTTTTCATTCAGGAGCTACAGGACCACGCCTTCCATGGATTTTTCAAGTTCGCGGGCATGGGTAAGAAACTCTTCCAGGTTCATCTCCTTGAAGAAGAGGAGCCCGTGCGTGGACCTGACCCTGGGTCGCTCATTCTGATAGAAGGTGTTTTTGCCTACCAGCAACTGTATCTGTTTCAGCTGCTCCACCCATATCCGCTTGGAAAGGTCGCTGAATTTTCCATCATGCTGATAACTGGGGAACGAAGCTTCCACCTGGCTCAGGTAGCTGTTGGTAAACGCATTGTCCATTACACCCATATCATTCAGGGTAACGGGCACGATCACGTTGACCTCCGCAGGATGGAAACGGTACCATACATTACGGTAACCCCATACCCTCAGGTTGGAAAGATCTTCTTCCTTGCTCCATAACCTTAATGCATCGGCAATTACCTGCAGTACCTTGTAATGTGTATCCGGACCGCTCCCTTCGGGATCGAAGGCAAGGCTCACCACATCGGGCCGGATTTGCCGCAGTTCCTCCAGGATGGGCTGAACATCCCGGTCCCTTTTGGGCTGCTCCGTAAAAATATCACCCGTATAGAAACCGAGCCTCAGGTGGTGCACCTTGCTGGTCTCGATACCAAAATAGGCCCAGACCAGTTCTTCCTCAAACTCCCGGATCATGCCCTTCAGTTTCTGAATATCAGGCTGGTTGATCTCGCCGTCATAACTCCTTTTAAGGATCATCATGATGTTGTTGATCTCATCCCTGAGCTGACCGGTATTCTTCACACCATAAAGCCCCACAATATCGCGTACGATTCTGTGGGCAAGCCCCCTGCGCAACTCGTACTCTTCGCCCGAAGCCACCTTGAGCAGGTAGTGGTTCACATCTTTACCCCGCTTGTACCTGTAACCCGTATCGAAAAAGTCGGGATAATTGGTCATTTGTATCATCCCCTTATCCAGGAAATGCCTGGTATCTTCCAGGGCCTTGATCACGAAATCGTTGGTGACCGCGGTAAACCCCGATGTGAGTATGGAGAAATAATTGGTGTTGCTCTCTTCCAGCATCAGGGTGTGAACGTGCGGGTTGATACCCAGCATGACATCATCGTGATGGGGCCCCGTATGGTAGAAAACCTTATCCTTTTCCAGGATCAGCCCCTTTGCAAATTTCTCCTTCATCGATTGCATAACCTGTGGAACCGTCTCTTCACTCAGATCGGGTATCAGTTTGCAATAAGGGTCCTCCTTCAAATCACTCATGGTCAGGTGGTGACCGT
>JANTFK010000228.1 GCA_024763595.1 Bacteroidales bacterium
CACCCCGGGTACAATCTTTCAGGATCCAGGGGGCACTATCGGTGACAGTACCATACCTGATGATCTCATCCCCGATCACCACACTTTGCAAATGATTATTTTTAAACTGGTTGAAAAACAGGGGACTTTTGATTTCAACTGCTGTAGCGGCATTATCAATGGCCCGGACAATGGTACTGCTACCCACTTTGGCCAACCGCCTGTCGGGCACAGGTGTTACGTAGCTGTCTGTGGTATGAATAAAATTGGTCAGGGTATGCGTACCAATGTAAATTCCTTCTGCTTCCGCTTTTTTCACACATGTTTTCATCCCGTCCCAGCCATTGGGGAACTGGCTCCTGATCAGGGGAAAGTGGCCCCAGGATTCAAATGGATGGCCATGGTACAGATAGTTAAACCCCGATTTTTTTGCATAGGAAAGGCACTCCTCTATGTTTTGCTCCGTAAAATTCATGATCAGGTAGGAGGAGTTGATAACAGGGGATGTTTTTACCCACGCTCTGTTAATCATGGGATGCGGTAAACCTTCTGCTATTTCAATTTGTCCGATCACGGCAAGCGTTGAATCTGTCGGGCACCCAAAAAGCGCAATTTTGGATCCAACAATACCTCCGTCATCATAGGCTGGTGCCACGTAATAATCATGTTGCCAGTTGGCGATGATCCGGTCATGCTTCCTGTTTCTGGTATAAGCCTGCAGGGAACTCCCGTAATCGGCAGGTTTGGCAGCTTCCACGGAGTAAAGCACTCCTCTTTTACCTTTCTCCAGATCGTTGAAATCTTCCTGCTCAAATATATCCAGCTGGGGAAGGTGATCGTTATCTTTCCACGGATAACCGCCCAGTGTTTTCAGGTTGAGTGCCTGAAGCCCAAGGGTAAACAGGTCATCCTGCACGATACCGATGGTTTCGCCAATGCTTTTCCGGATATTGACGGCATAGGGCCCCCAGATCACAGCATCAATGTTTTTATCATCCGAAACAGCAATAAGTTCGAAGGTGATATATCTCTTTTTTTTCATGATCCTGACATCTGCCCGGATGCCATGGTCAAAATAAAAGGAGATGATCTCCCGGTTATCAGAAATAACAGCTTTTGCGGGCATCAGGATGGAAGAATCAAGTTTCAGAGAAAGAACTGGCGATGAAATTTGTCCGGGACAGTGATCTTCTTCGCTGAACTTATCAGTAATGTGCGTGATTTGCCCCTTTGAACTGATGGAGAGTTCCCACTCCTCCATTTCATATTGAATGGTATCATTTGTAGCGCAGCTGGAAAGGAACAACGCAAATAAACCTCCAAGGGTCAGATGAATCCTGTGAATGAACATCTTTTGTTTCATAGTATTTCAGGTAACTGGTTAATACAAAAATATGCGAATACCAGGAAAACGATGATCAGACCTGCACCGATGACCCAGTAACTGTACCAGACCTGTGAGCGGAGTTTTAATGGAAGGCCGGGATAGCATCTGGTTAAGATAATAAAAACAGGTTAACTTACCTGTCAGGCCTCTTCCACCACCTTCCAGCCTATCTGATCAGCAAGCGCATAGGCTGATTCTTTCAGATCACCGTAAAAGGTTACCCGGTGCCAGCCCCACTGATCCCACATGGTGAACAGCTTTTCGATGTCTCCTACCGGTTCGGCACATAACTTGGTCCTGCATGCACGGTCATCCGGGTCATTATCCCTGCTGATGGCCCGGTGCATGATGACTGCTTTCTTATCCTGGTCGATCTTCAGGCTGGTGGTCATATAGTCGACAGGGAGAATGGACCGGACAGATGCTCCCTGGCGGTCCTCCGAATGTGTCATGATGGAGAATGAATTTTCAGATCCTCCGGGGCCGAACATTTTATTTGGCGCCACACAGTGCGCATATATGATCTCTTCCCTGGCCGTGTCAACGACCGGATCGGATATATAGCCCGGGCGTCCGCCGGTCATATGAGTAAATGCTACCATGGTCGCAGTTGAGCGTATGTCGCATTCACACGCTCCTATCAATCCTTCATTATTCAGTTCATGAAAGCCCAGGCATGGATAGGCATGAATATGTCCACCGTAAAAGCCTCCCAGACAATTAACGGTAATGGCATTGGCATCATACGCTTTTAACACCTCTTTCATTCCCAGGTACATGGCTGCCGAATTCTGCAGGGTCTCGAATGAAACGTCGGTCACCTCTGTTGCACGCTTCTGCCACCTTTCGGCCACAGCCCTGGATTCATCCTTATCGGCCTTTTTCCATGCGTCATTAAGAATTGAAAATGAAATGTATTCAAGGGGAATGTTCATTACCGGGTCAGCCTCTCTTGATTCTGTATCACGCACGGCAAGTATCCGTGAAGATTGCATACGTCGCAGGCATTCATCCGGGGGGAGCACTTTCAGATCGTCAGGGTTCACATGATGTTTACCGGGTGAAGGAGTGGCTTCCTTCCTCACTTTAGCGGTAGCAGCCACGAATTCCGATACAGATCCTCCCGTCCGGATTGTGCGAAATTGTTTAACGGCAGTAATCAGGTCATCCATGTCCGATGATGCAACAAATCCGATATTGTCCCTTCCTTCCCTGAGAAATCCGGCTGTATATACCAGAAACCCTCCGCTACCTGCATACTGGTAGTCCACATACAGCACCGGTTTGCCCGAAGCTGCAAAAGTTTGTACCACCCTGTTCCAGCAATTCATCTGGAATATAATATAGCCTCCCGTTCCGGCATCCTGATCTGCTTTAAGCAATTTTTCAGCATCTTCCGGTCCCGAAGCCATGGAGTGAGTAAATTCAAATTCCGGGCAGTTCTTTGCCAGTGCCTGGTTGAAGGTTTCCATTACGGGCCTGAAATCAAAACCCACATTGGGCCAGTCCGGCCCCGGCTGTACTTCATCATGCAGGGAGTAGATAATGTGAAGTTTTAGCTTTTCTTCCGGGTTGCACGATTGCATGCTCATGAGCGGTATGGTTGCCAGGCAAGCGGAACATGCTGCACAGGATTGAACGAAGTTACGGCGGTTAATTTTTTTTCCTGCGGTTGAAACAATTTGATTTTTCTTCATGGGGTTACAGTTTGGTTGAAAAGATGCCAGATGTTTGTGTAAACAATTTAGCAAATCCCTGTTAGTTATGCAATTCCCTGAAGTGAAAGAGAGCATTCGCATTGTGCTGTCCCTGTATTTTGAAAACATTAGAGCCCGGACTTCTGATCATCTTAATGACCGTTCCTGTTGTTCCTCTTTAAACAAAATGGCTCTCATGTCCCTCTTATTATTAGAGCGTTTTGTTTAAAACTTATCGTCATGGAAACTTTAATAACGATTGCAACTTATAAAAAGGCAAAGACCGCTTATTTCCTTAAAGAGCGGCTGGAAAATGAAGAGATCGCTTGCTTCTTTTCAATGATGAGCAATATTGAACAAAGAATGGAGGAAGTAAAGGTGCAGGTGAAAGAAGATGATGTGGAAAAAGCCATCAGGGTCATGTTGCGCATCAAGGAAGAATATGGCAGGGAGATCGAGGAAATTGAACCTGCCGGACACATCCGGAAAATCATTGTACCTGTCGATTTTTCAAAAAGTTCGGAAGATGCAGCTTATTATGCTGTACATCTGGCTCAAAAACTGAATGCGGAGATAAAGCTGTTGCATGTTTACCAGAATCCACTGGATTATACCATGGATAAAAGCTCCGCTACTTTTGAAATTTACAAAATGAACCTTCTGAGGGAGGAGGAGAAGAAAGCCAAAACTGAGATTATCCGCCTCACCGATAAAATCAGGGGATATATCACTGACCGGAAGATAGAAAATGTGAAGATCCATTCATCTATCGTGATGGGAAGCATCATTCATTCGATTAAGGGGATGTGCAGAATTTACAATCCCGATTTTATTGTACTGGGTACCGCGGGCAGAAAGGATACTTCCAAAAGTGTGCTGGCAGGGCTTGCCGATGCCATGATAACAGGCCTGGGAATTCCGGTGTATGCTGTTCCCGGTCCCAGGCCGGCAACAGATTTCGAAAAAGTCAACATCCTCTATGCCACTGATTTCAATGAAAGCGATCACACTTCATTGAACAGGCTATTGAAGATCATGGAACCATTCGATAAGAAAATAACCTGTATCCATATCGATACGGAACATAACCCGGCCAAGGAGGAACGGATGGATGAGCTCAATGACTTTCTAATAAAGGATTACGGAAAACATGAAATCCAGTGCCGGCTTATAGAGGATAAAGATGTGTTTCACGGTATCCGGGATTTTGCAGACACAAACCGGATTAACCTGTTATCTTTCACGATCCGTAAACGGGGTATATTTGAGAAACTGTTTAAACCCAACCTGTTCAGAAAAATATTGCAGGAATCAAATCTGCCCATACTGATCTTCCCTTCATAATTGCAGCGCACAATGCGTCCGAAACATTTTTGAAATTCTTTGGATAAAATGAGAGATATCTCATTATATTTGCATCCGCAAAATTTTTGATGATGGATTATCCAAAAGTTAATCAGGAGGTATGTGCCGGCTGTGCCATTTGTGCTGAAGTTTGTCCTTTTGATACCATTGAGATCAAAGATGAAAAAGCCCGTATCATTGAGACCAACTGTGGCAACTGCAGGGCATGTGCGAGCATCTGTCCCATGTCGGCTATTCAATAATTCCGAACTGTTTTTCCGGAAATGCTTTCTTGCTGCTTTAACTGCAAGGTTGTAAATTGCATGTTTATCAAAGCATATGCGGAAAGCCCTGGCCTACTTCTTTAAATTTCTTTTCAGGTGCCGAGCGCTCAGGCGGTACCACTTCGCGCTTTATCAGAAGCTTTTTAAGCCATATCATCTTTTCAGGGGAGTGAAGCTCCTGACCAGGTATGATCGTGATTTTTTGATGGAAGTGGAAGTGGGAGAGTGGATTCAGCAGCACATTTTCTTTTTCGGGGTATATGACGAAAAGGGAATAGCTTTCATCAAAAAGCAATTGAAGCCGGGTGATATTTTTTTGGATATCGGGGCGAACCTTGGCACCTATTCCCTGTCTGCTGCTGGCTGCCTCGACCGGCTGAAAGGCGGGATGGTATATGCGTTTGAACCGGTGCCTTATATATTTGAGCGGTTAGTGCGTCATATTGAGATCAATAAAGCAGATCATATCGTTCCCGGTAAACTGGCCATCTACAACGAAACCACAAAGCTTGATCTCTATGTTTCGGACAGGGAGAACATCGGGATGTCAAGCATACTGCATCATGACACCGAAAGCGGTGAAGTAGTGGAAGCAGAGGCCATCAGAATGGATGACTTTATTGAAGCCAACAGGATCAATAAAGTGGACCTGGTCAAAATGGATATTGAAGGGGCGGAACTTTTTGCACTTCAGGGGATGGTGAATACCCTGCAAAAGCACAGGCCAGCCCTGCTTATTGAGATCAGTGAAAATGTACTGGGTGCAAACAGTGATCAGGGCCGGGAGATTTTTGAGCTGATGCAGCATTATGGGTATGCTCCTTATTTCATTGAACAGTCGGGGGATGTGGTTCCCATGCAACCCGGAACGGAAAGGAAAGAGACAAATTATGTTTTTATGCCTGATTAGAATTGTTTTTTCCAGTTCAGATTTGTCGTGCTGATCGGCTAAGTAAAGTTGGGAACAGGATCTACATCATAAATAGACCTCTTGTCAGCGTATACAGTTCAACTTTTTCTATCATTCTGGTCATATCCTTCAACGCATTACTATGTTTCTCTTCTATGCTCCTTCGAAGATTTAAGAGCTCCTTATCACCTTCAAAGTAATAGTTGCCCGATGCGAATTTGGAAGAAAGGGTTTTCAATGTGTGAATCAGGAATCTGTTTGCATCCGATACCCGGGCAATCAATTCATCGCAAAGTTGTTCTATTCCGTCATGGGAACCATAATAATATTTATAAACAGAAAGATAGTTATCTACCCATTTTGATACATTGGCAAAACCGTCTGAAGCATTGATCCAGAGATTGTAACAATTGTAAATATATTGGTGAAAATCATTTAGTGATGCCTCATTGAAATCGTAATCAAGAAAACCGGGTCTCCCTTTTAGCCTGCCTGCCTGTTGTAGTTCTTTTTCAACCCGGGTTTCCATATATGGCATC
>JANTFK010000229.1 GCA_024763595.1 Bacteroidales bacterium
ATACCATTGCAAAGTACATGAAAAAATTCATTGGAGCTCATGTAAGTGCATCAGGCGGTGTGGAAAATGCCCCCCTTAATGCCAGGAACATCGGCGCCACCGCTTTTGCCCTCTTCACAAAGAACCAGCGTCAATGGGTGGCAAAACCATTGACAGAAGAGCGTATTCATGCTTTCAAACAGAACTGTGAGACTGCCGGATATGGACCTGACCGGATCCTGCCGCACGACAGTTACCTGATCAATCTTGGTAATCCGGATCCTGCAGCCCTGGAAAGATCAAAAAATGCCTTCCTGGATGAAATGCAACGGTGTGAACAACTGGGGCTTGACCGGCTCAATTTCCATCCGGGGGGACACCTCAATAAAACGGAAGAGGCAGCGTGCCTGCAACAAATTGCTGCATCCATCAACTGGGTGCTGGATAAAACCAGCGGTGTCACAGCGGTTATTGAGAACACTGCCGGGCAGGGTAGCAACCTGGGTTATACCTTTGAACAAATCGCAATCATTATGGAAGAGGTGAAGGACCAGTCCAGAATCGGGGTATGTATCGATACCTGCCATGCATATACAGCCGGATATAACATAAGAACGCAGGAAGGATTTGAAAAAACCTTCCTTCAGTTTGAGACCCTGATCGGATTTGGATTTCTCAAAGGTATGCACCTCAACGACTCGAAAAAAGAGTTGGGCAGCAGGGTGGACAGGCATGACAACCTGGGGAAAGGATTCCTGGGGCTCGATCCCTTTAAATGGATCATGGCCGATCCGCGCTTTGACCGAATCCCCCTCATACTTGAAACCCCGGATGACACCCGCTGGAGTGAAGAGATCCGGTTACTTAAATCATTCGTATTATAAAAAAGCTGCTGAAGAGTAGGATCGCAAAGATGCCGGGGTGAAGGGTTACAGGATACCGGATCCGTACCGTTCCATGGCCAGCGGGTATTCAGCCTGAAATTTTTGAAAGGAGAAGGGACGGCCGTGGGCCGGGTAGATGGTTGTGACGGGCAGGTTGCGAATAGCCTTCCAGCTGTTTACCAGGGCCGGCAGGTCCTCTGCAAAAGGTGGAAAGTGCTGCTTGTTTTCCAGGCCGAACAGCGTATCCCCCCCAAAGAGTTCTCCCCCTTCCATCAGCACCACCACGGAACCCCGGGTATGACCCGGTGTGTGGATGATACGGCCGGGAAAACCGAATTCCCGCAGGTCAAATGTATCATGCACCAGCAGGTCCGGTTCGGCCGGTGAGTATTTGCCCAACCTGCCGGCCAGTATCCGGCCGGCCCCTACCAGCAGTCTGGCTTTCCAGCGAGTACCGGGTGGCAGGGGGGTAAATCCCTTCTGCACTCCTGCTGCCTCAAAGGCATGGATCACTATCCTGCAACCGGTGAGCTCCTTCAGTTTCCCGGCCGCACCAGCATGATCAAAATGGGCATGGGTAAGGAGGATCCATTTCAGCATTCCGGGCTCCAGTCCTACTTCCAACATGGCCTCCAGGATCCTGATCTCAGAACCCTCATTGCCCGCATCCACCAGGAGGGCCTTACCGGGATAATGTACCAGGAACACAGATACATTCCTCAAACCGATCCGTTTTATAGAGTAAGCATGATCGCTCATGGTTTTTCAGCTATTTTCTGAAACAGATTATTTAACAGGGAAATCCATTACCTTCTCCCCTTCCAGGTAAGCCTCCAGCCTGTCGTTGATAGCCACGGGCCCCACTCCGGCCGGAGTTCCGGTAAAAATCAAATCACCCGTTTTCAGGGTCATGAAACGCGAAACATAGGCAATGATCTTTTCAAAAGTAAAGATCATCAGGGAGGTGGATCCCTCCTGCACCGTTTTCCCGTTCAGGTCCAGTCTGAAAGAGAGGTCATGGATATCCCCAAACCGCGAGACAGGAAAGAACTCACTCACCGGTGCCGAATAGTCGAATCCTTTGGCGATCTCCCAGGGCAGTCCATTCTTCTTTTGTTCCGCCTGCAAATCACGGGCCGTAAAGTCAATCCCCAGGCCTATCTCACTGAAATAGCGGCTGGCATACTGCTCTTCAATACTCCTCCCCAACCGGTCTATGCGGATCACCACCTCCAGTTCGTGATGCACATCGCTGGAAAAGCCGGGATAAAAAAAAGGCCGGTTGGAAATAACCAGCGCAGAGTCGGGCTTTAAAAAGAATACAGGTTTTGTGGGAACCTCGTTCTTCAGCTCCAGGGCATGAGCAACGTAATTCCTGCCAATGCATATGATCTTCATGAAGCTATTTCTTGAAGGAGTTCAACTTGATACTGGTAAGTACTTTTTTTGTGTAGAGGGGGAAATCCCCGTTCATCATCCAGCCGTAGTAGCCCGGATCATGCGCAAGTACTTCGACCACAGGTTTTCCTTTATATTTTCCAAAATTGAATACCTCCACATCATCCTCATTATAGACGATTCGACCCGCAAAGTCCACATTACGGGTATGAGCCGAGAACTCGGCCAGTTTTCCAACATCATTTTCCAGGTTTGGATAGCGGTCCAGCTGTGCCTGTAACACCTCATAGGTGGCCATGGTATCGGCTTGCGCAGAATGCGCATCTGTCAGTTCCTTATTCACAAAGAATTTATAGGCAGCCGACAGGGTCCTCGGTTCCATCTTCATAAAGATGATCTGCACATCCACAAACTTTCTTCTTTTCAGATCGATATCCACTCCGGCCCTCAGGAATTCCTCTGCCAGCAGGGGAATATCAAACTTAACCGAATTATAACCAGCCAGGTCGCACCCTTCAAATTCCCGGGCCAGGCTCTTTGCAATTTCATTGAAAGTGGGAGCATCTTTCACATCATCATCGGATATCCCATGAATGGCAGTAACCTTTGCAGGAATGGGCATTTCAGGATTAACCAAAATTGTTTTGGAAGTTTCGTTCCCGTTCAGATCCACCTTCAGGTATGCTATCTCCACAATCCGGTCGGAGGCGATATTGATTCCGGTGGTTTCGAGATCAAAAAAAATGATGGGGTTCTTCAGTTTCAGCCTCATGCGCTAAGCGTTTATCATCATGGGCATTAAAAGCATCAGGGTATCTTCATGCTCGTTGTCGGAGGTGGCCGGAAGCAGGATCCCCGCACGCGTGGGATCACTCATCTCCAGGATCACATCATCGGAAGCCAGGTTGGCCAGGATCTCTATCAGAAATGTGGATTTGAAACCAATCTCCATATCCTCACCTTCATACTGGCAGCTGAGCCGTTCATTGGCCGAGATAGAAAAATCCAGGTCCTGCGCCGAAATAGTCAGCTGATTGCCTGTAAGGGTAAGTTTCACAAGGTTACTGGCCTGGTTTGAAAAGACCGAGACCCGCTTGAGCGTATTATGAAATGAGAGGCGGTCAATACTCATCCTGAAAGGATTGTCTGTGGGAATCACCGAATTGTAGCTGGGATAATTACCCTCCACCAATCTGCATACCAGTTTATAGTTTGTCAATGTGAAAAAGGCGTTCCTGTCATCGAATTCAAGCAGCACTTTGTTCTCTTCCCTTGGCAGGATGTTTTTCAGCAGGGATGCCGGCTTTTTGGGAAGAATAAAACTGGAAGTACCTTCCGCATGTGCATCTGTTCTCTTATACCGGACAAGCTTATGGGCGTCAGAGGCCACAAAAGTGATGTCATCTGTTGAAAGCTCCATGAAAATACCATTCATCACCGGTCTGAGTTCATCATCGGCTGTGGCAAACAGCGATTTGGCTATCCCGCTCAGTAACACCTCCTGCTCCAGTTCCACCTGCTGTTTCTGGTCATCTTTTATCACTGGCATCTGGGGAAACTCTGCACCATTCTGCCCCATAATGGTGAATTTTCCGTTTTCACTCTGGATCACGATCACCATGCTCTCCGTATTAATCTCAAAGGTCAGGGGAATATCGGGGAACTCTTTCAGTGTATCTGACAGGATACGGGCAGGGACAGCAATCACCCCGGAACCATCCGTGTTCTCCAGCTGGATTTGAGTAACCAGTGTCGATTCAAGGTCGCTCGATGTAATTTCCAGTAATCCATCCTCCAGGGAAAAGAGGAAATTATCTAAAATAGGCAGTGTGTTCTTATTACTGATCACACGACTGATGGCCTGCAGATGCCCTAACAGTTCCATACTGGACACAACAAATTTCATGAGATTATGGGTTTTTATGAATGAGTCTATAATCCATCAATTATACAAAAAAAAATCGTTATTGCCTCGCCGACTTTTCCCCAAAATAATGGGTTAGCTTCCGCATCAGCACATCCAGGTAAATGTAATTGACAACCAGCAATTCCTTGCCGTTGTTATGACGCACCAGTGCCCTGAACATGTCGGCTTCTTTACCGGGCCCCGTGTAATACGGGAAAACTTCCAGGGCATGTTTTTCCCCTTTGAACGACTCCACATGCAGCAGGGCCATCCGGTGGCCCGCTTTACCCCCCTCCAGCTGTGAATGAGTGGGAACCCCTTCAGGGCTCACTTCAGTAATGCCCGATTTCCGTTCATACCGGATGAAAGTGAAATAACTGAACAACAAGCGAATAGCCAGTTCATTCAGCTTACCCGGCGGCACCGGAGCAGGGTCACCGTCAACATAGCACGAGAGGTTTCCGTTTTCATCCTGTACAAAACAGAACTGATCCCCATTCTGTAAACTGATATCGATCCGGGCGATCTCCGAAGGAAGCAGGTCAATCAGCAAATGCTCACGGTAATGGTTAGCAGAACTGGAGAATACCCTGTCCATGTCAAGCCCGGGATAGCCGGCCACGGCAACAAAGTAGCGATGGGACGATCCTTTGGGAGTAACCATGTATCGATTCCCATCCACTTGAAAATCAAATTGATGAACCGGTCGCCCTGCTTTGTAAAAAGTGATCTTCCGCACCGGTCCTTTTCCGGTGTTCCCGGAAATGGAAATAATGGAATTGATCTGCAGCTTTTCCGCTGCAATCAGCAGATTATCCACAGTGACCTGATTGGCAGACTCCCCTCCAAAAAGCGACCACCCTGCTTCCTTCCGGATCAATATGGTTGTGTCATAACCGTCCGCAAGCATGATCTTATCCACCTGCGAAGGGTTATGCAATGCAATGTATTTGTTCTCCCTTCTCAAACCATTACGGGGACCGGAAAAGAGGATCAGCAGTGCTGTCAGCACAATGGCAGCCACGATCATTCCCGTGTATTTGCGCAACCGCATGGATCAGGTATATCTTCTTTTTCTGATGATCTGGAAAAGGACACCGGACAGCACAACCAGGAGCAGCGGCAGCAATGTGTTCAGCAATTTCCACTTTAACATCAGGGATGGTTGGCCGGTCAGTTCCCTGTTGAGTAACCGTAGTTTGAGTTCACGGGAGCGCAGTTCCATGATACCTGTTTCGTCGGTCATGAAATTCACCACATTCATGATAAACTCCCGGTTCCCGAATGTCTGCCGCGTATACCGGTCATATCCCAGTGGTTGTGCCCTGAAAGCCCCCTGTTGAAACTGAACCTCGTTGGCGGCAACATCGCCGTCTGTCAGGACGAATAAAGCGGTTGGTTCGCTTACGGGAATAACCTTCCAGCCGGCCGGATGAACCCCCCGGGGGACAGGGTAGTTTTTATAAAATGATTCGAAACGACCTTCCAGCAGAACCCCAACAGGAAATGGCCCCGAACCGTAAAGCTCCCGGTCGGCTGGGGCAGTTATCTCCTCCATACTGATGTAGAGGGGTACATCACGTTTCCGGCTGTTCCCCGAGGTGGCCAGTAATACCGTTTTGCGCACCTGGTTTTCATCATCCGCAATGGTGTCGATGGAGGAGGCGAATTCGCTCTTAATATAATTGAGTCCGCGCGTAACCGGATGCTCAGGTGGGCCTGATAACAACGGGTAGTACACCCAGGGCATCATGGTAAATCGGGCCTGTTCCCCGGCAGAGGCCGTATTAACCGGAACCAGGTTGCATTGCAGGTCGGCTACCAGATCATAGTTGATCCTTACACCATATTTGAACAGGATATCTTCCAGTCCGACCGGATTGGCGAGCGCAACCGTTGTTCCCCCGGTAAGGCTGTCGGCAAAAGGGTTAACCGGATCG
>JANTFK010000230.1 GCA_024763595.1 Bacteroidales bacterium
CTGATCATTGGTTCCGCAGCAGGTGTGGCAGCCATGGGAATGGAAAAGATCGATTTTATCTGGTACCTGCGCAAGATCTCCCTGTTGGCGCTGCTCGGTTATGTGGCAGGGGCCGCTGCCTATTACCTGCAGGCCCAGCTTTTGCATCCCTGAAAGTCAGCTTAACTGTAAAAATAAATTTTCACTACGGGATATACTACAACAGGGTATATCCCGTTTTTTTTATATCTTCAACGCAAACTAAGAACGCATGAAAAGTTTGATCATTCTTCAGGTTACAAACATGGATACCAGCAACATACCAGGCACATCCACCGAGTCGTTCATCGATATAGCCATCAAAGGCGGGTGGGTAATGCTTCCCATTGTCCTGTTGAGCCTGATTGCCGTTTATATCTTTTTTGAACGATGGTTCGCCATCAAGAAAGCTGCCAGTGTGGATCAGAATTTCATGAACCGCATCAAGGATTATATCATGGACGGAAAGGTAGATTCGGCCCGTGCCCTTTGCCAGTCTTCTGAAAACCCGGTGGCCCGAATGATTGAGAAGGGGATCAGCAGGATCGGCCGTCCGCTCAATGATGTCAATGCAGCCATCGAAAATGTGGGTCGCCTTGAGATCTACAAGCTTGAAAAGGGATTACCTACCCTGGCAACGGTGGCCGGCGGCGCCCCCATGATAGGATTTCTGGGTACAGTGATCGGTATGGTCCAGGCCTTCCACCAGATGTCCACGGCAGGCAACAACATCAATGTGGGGCAACTCTCGGGCGGGATCTACACAGCCCTGATCACCACAGTAGCAGGACTGATCGTTGGTATTATTGCCTATTTCGCCTATAACAGCCTGGTGGCACGTGTGGATAAAGTGATCAATAACATGGAAGCGGGAACTTCCGAATTTATCGACCTGTTAAACGAACCGGTAAAATAGCTATTCATGGCACTGAGACCCAAAAACAGGGTACTTGATAATTTCGCTATGTCGGGAATGACCGACATCGTATTCCTCTTGCTGATCTTCTTTATGCTCACATCCACGCTGATCGCACCCAATGCCCTGAAAATGCTGCTGCCCAGTCCCGGACAGGTAACCATCCAGGCAGAATCACGCATCCCCACAGTTACCATACACAGCAGCAGCCATATTACGGTGGACGGAAGAACTGTTAGCCTGGAGGAACTTGGCACACTACTTGAAACCAGGTTACAGGGTAATCCGGAACCCACCATCAAGGTGGTTACCTCTTCGTCGGTATCGGTTGGAGATGCGGTCAGGATCATGAATGTGGCTGCAGAAAGAAATTATACAGTGGTTTTAAAACAACTTTGATGGCCATTCACTCACGGCATAAGATCAATAAGAATTTTGCTATGTCGGGCATGACCGATATTGTATTCCTGTTGCTGATCTTTTTTATGATCACCTCCACCCTGATCGTTCCGGCTGCACAGAACGTGGCACTGCCTGAGAGCAATAACCAGACCCAGGCCAATCCGGTACTGGTGGTATCCATCGCGGTGGACAAGACCATCTATGTAGATGACCAGGCATATGGGTTGGGGGAACTGGAGGGTGTCCTGCAAAAGAAACTGGCGAGTTACGGGGAAGCACCTACTGTCAGGTTAAATGCAGACCGGAACCTGCACATGGATGAAGTATTTACCTTCCTGAATATTGCCAAACGAAACAGGTACAAGGTGATCCTGGGGACCAGGCCATCAGACTGATTGTTATAATCATACCATGAAGCTCAACAGAAGAGGCCTCATAGCGACCATTATTTATCACACACTGCTGCTCCTGCTGCTGGTGTTTGCAGGGCTCACATATCCCGATCCGCCCCCGGAAGAGGAAGGGATCCTGGTCAATTTCGGAACCGATCAGACCGGGTTGGGAAATTACGAACCCCCGGGAGACGACCAGCAGGCCGGCAATCCCGATTTGCCGGTGACCGAAGCATCGGATGAAGTTGCAGATGATCCTGCAGAACCGGTCGAGAAGGGCGTCGAACCCTATACACCGCCCGAACCGGTTCAGGTTGACCGGACCCAGGATGTGGAAGAGACACAGGTAAAGGAAAAGCCGGTACCAACCCCGGAAGAGCTGGAACGGCAGCGACAGGAGCAGCTGGCAAGGGAACGTGAGAAAGAGCTGGAACGACAACGGCTTGAACAGGAACGCATTGAGCGGGAACGCCAGGCGGAGCAGGAACGTCTGGAAAAAGAACGAAAGGAAAAAGCTGAAAGGCTCAATAACTTGGGGCAGAATGCATTCGGGCGCCAGGGGGTGGGTAATACCGAGGGATCTGAAGGCATCACCGAAGGTGCCGGGAACCAGGGTGTCACCTCCGGAACAGCCGATGCAGACCGGTACGATACCGGCGGTGGCCTGGGAAGTGGCATTACTGCAGGTGGACTGGGATCAAGGCGGGGCAGCCTCCCAAAACCAAACCTGTCGGGATGCGAAGTGGCCCTGAGAATAGAGATAATTGTTGATATCCAGGTAGACAGGGATGGGAATGTTGTCAGCGCCACCGTAAGAAGAGGGACATACCAGGATAAATGTATCTGGGAGACGGTGGTAAAAGCTGCCAAACTAAGCCATTTCACACCGGATCAGAATGCCAGCTACCGCCAGTCGGGCTGGATAAAATATATCATAATGCCCTGATTACATCCAGAATCAGCTTGGAGGCAGCCACCAGAATGGCTGCCATCACTACATACCGGATAAAGGTTGTTCCCCGTTTCAGGGCCATCCGGGCCCCTATCCATGCCCCTGTCATATTGCCTGCTGCCAGCACCAGGCCCATCACCAGGTCTATATCCCCGTGAAGAAAGAAAATGACAATGGCCATGGGGGTGTAAAGCAGGATCACAAAGAGTTTCAAGGCATTGGCTTTCATCAGTTCATAACCACTGCCAAGTACCAGGCTGGTAAGCAGGAAGAATCCCACTCCTGCCTGGATAAAACCGCCGTAGATACCCACTCCGAAGAAAAGCACCACCTGTACCCGGTAAGGAATTGGCGGGTGCTCTTCATGGCTGTGTATCCAGCGGTTGGGATTTAACAGGATCAGGAAAAAGACCACGATCATGACCCCTGCTATGGCCAGTCTCATCACCTGGTCATCCAGGTTGACTGCGATGAATGCCCCGGCAATGGCACCCAGGGCAGCCGGGATCCCCACCCTGAAGCCGGATGGAAAATCCATTACTTTCTCGTGGTGGAACTTACCCACACCCACCACATTTTGCAGAAAAAGGGCGATCCGGTTGGTGCCATTGGCCATGTTGGGAGGCAAACCCAGCGCCATCAGGACCGGAAGGGTAAGCAGGGACCCCCCCGCAGCCAGGGTATTGATGATCCCGGCCACCACACCCACCAGTACCACAATGATGTAACTATACCACTCCATTGCAGCTATGAGGCGAACATGGGATAATCGGCCATCAATTCATTCACCTCGAGCCTGATCTTTTCTATAATCGGTTTATCATCAATATTCATGATAACCCGGTCGATGAGCTCCACAACGTGCGGGATCACATCCTCCTTAACGCCGCGGGTGGTAATGGCAGGGGTCCCCACCCTGATGCCGCTGGTCTGGAATGGGGACCTGCTATCGAAGGGGACCATATTCTTGTTGACCGTAATATCTGCCTCCACCAGGATATTCTCCACCTGTTTCCCGGTAATATCCCCGGTTTTGGTCCGCAGGTCGATCAGCATGGAATGATTATCGGTACCGCCGGATACCACCTTATAACCCTGCTTCACAAACGCATCAGCCATCTTTGAAGCATTTTTCTTTACCTGCTTCTGATAGCTTTTAAATTCTTCGGTAAGAGCTTCTCCAAAGGAGACGGCCTTGGCGGCAATGATATGTTCCAGCGGTCCGCCCTGAATGCCCGGAAAGACAGCAGAATTGATCAGGGAGGACATCTTCCTGACAACTCCCTTTTTTGTGGTTCTGCCCCACGGGTTCTCAAAATCCTTTCCTATCAGGATAACCCCTCCCCTGGGCCCGCGCAGGGTTTTATGGGTGGTGGAGGTAACTATGTGGGCATGTTTCAGCGGGTTCTTAAGCAGGCCCGCTGCAATCAATCCGGCCGGATGCGCCATGTCAACCATCAGTATGGCACCCACCTGGTCGGCAATATCCCTCATGCGCTTATAATCCCACTCCCTGGAATAGGCCGATGCCCCTCCCACGATCAGCTTCGGTTTCTCCTTCCTGGCAATGGCTTCCATGGCGTCATAATCCACCCGCCCGGTTTTTTCATCCAATCCATAGGAAACTGCCCTGTAGAGGATTCCCGAACTGTTGACAGGAGAACCATGTGACAGGTGCCCCCCGTGGGACAGGTCCAGTCCCATAAAAGTATCTCCGGGCTCCAGCACAGTCATGAAAACTGCCATATTGGCCTGCGCCCCGGAATGAGGCTGGACATTGGCAAATTCGGCACCATAGAGTTCACAGAGCCTGTTGATGGCCAGTTGTTCCACCTCGTCGATTACTTCACACCCGCCATAATAGCGATGTCCGGGATAACCTTCAGCATACTTGTTGGTTAGACAGGAACCCATGGCCTCCATCACCTGTGAGCTGACAAAGTTCTCTGATGCTATCAGTTCAATGCCCCTTTTCTGACGATTATGTTCATGTTCAATAAACGCAAATAGATCAATGTCCCTCCTCATATCTGATGGTTTTTAGAAAATTTGTTCAAATTTAATGTTTTGCTTTTGGAACCTGCAATTTCAAACAGACTATCTGCCTGCTTTTATTACCATATTACCCAAATAGCAGGTTATGAAGCAGGTATAAGAGGGCACCCGTCAGCGCCCCGGTAATGGGCCCCGCCACCGGGATCCAGGAATAGTTCCAGTCACTGCTGCCTTTGTGTTCCATGGGAAGGATCGTATGCATGATCCTTGGTCCCAGGTCCCTGGCCGGGTTAATGGCATATCCGGTGGTTCCCCCCAGCGAAAGCCCGATGGCCGTAACCAGCAGTGCCACCGGAAGGGCACCCAGTGTACCCAGCCCCAGTTTTACTTCCTGCGATTCCAGGGCAATGGTCGGACCTGATATATAAAGAATGACGAACACCAGGACAAAGGTGCCGGTCACCTCGCTGAGAAAATTGTTCAAAGGTTTCCGGATAGCAGGAGTGGTGGAGAAACAGGCCAACTGGGACAGAGCATTCTCGGTCCGGTTGAAATGGTGCCGGTAGAACAGCCACACCATCAATGCCCCGGCAGCAGCCCCGGCCATCTGGACCGCAATAAACGGGAGCACCCGGGCCCAGGCAAACTTTCCGGCAGCTGCCAGTCCCAGTGTCACGGCCGGGTTTATATGTGCACCCGATACCGGTCCGGCAACCGTAACTCCCACAAAAACAGCCAGTCCCCAACCCAGCGAGATGACGATCCATCCACCATTATGTCCCTTGGTATCTTTCAGTACCACATTGGCCACAACGCCGTTCCCCAGAAGAATTAATAAAAACGTACCTATAAATTCTGCAATTAACTCATTCATAAAGTGTGATATTTGTTAGCGGTCATGACTATTTCAAGGTTCGTGCAACAGTGGCTAATGCTCCCAGTTAATGGCACGTGAAACCGCCCTTTGCCAGCTATCTTTCAGCTTTTTACGCTTCTCAGCAGCGATGGAACTGGTAAAGGTCCTGTCCACGGCCCACTGCTCCGCTATTTCATCCACCCCTGACCAGAAACCGACGGCCAGTCCGGCCAGGTAAGCTGCACCCAGTGCAGTGGTTTCAATGGTTTCCGGGCGGACCACCGGAATCCCCAGTAAATCCGACTGGAACTGCATTAACAGGTCGTTGACCACGGCCCCCCCATCCACTTTCAATTCGCTGACACGTATACCGGCATCATCTTCCATGGCACCCATTACATCGTTTACCTGAAAGGCAATGCTTTCCAGGGCGGCCCTGGCAATGTGGCCCGCTGTCACCCCACGGGTAAGGCCCGCAATAATACCGCGTGCATACTGGTCCCAGTGCGGTGCACCCAGACCGGTAAATGCAGGCACAAAATAGACGCCGCCATTACCCT
>JANTFK010000231.1 GCA_024763595.1 Bacteroidales bacterium
ACTCAAACGCTCTACAGCCCAATAAAACCGTTCATAATATCCTAAAAAAGGTGAAATTTTCTTGTTTTTTGGAGGTGTCGTGCCAAGTTGGGTTAAGAAACAACCGGAGAAAGAGTATACCGGTCTTCTTCTTATAGTTTAGATAGTCTTCTCCAAGATCCTCTATCAGAATACGTTCTTCATATCTGATAATGAAAAAAGAATCCGAAAATAACTATCCGGAAAAGAGCTGAGACGATTTGTTCCAATTACAGTTCTCATCCCTTTTCGTGTAAGGTACCAGGCAGCAACCAGAACCAGCCCGGAAACTGGTATTCTTATATAATTTGAGATAATCTCAGCAAGAAAAGTAGTGTAATGAAATATAAAAAATCAGAAAAACCAGAGGTTCACCTGCTAACTAACGCCGTCCGATTCGCAGGTATTCCTTCAGGTGTTTGAAACCTTCTGCATAGCTGATCCGTGGAATATATCCCAGTATCTCCCTGGCATTTGAAATGTCAAACCAGTGATTGGTACAAAGTTCCTTAATGGCAAACCGGGTCATAAAAGGCTCAGACTTCATATTGAAAAATGAATGAGATTTCTCTGAAACGCCTGCTGCCAGCATGGCCAACCGCTCAGGAATTCGTTTTTGCACCGGTTCATGCCCTGCAATCTGAATGATTGAATTCAGAAAATCCCATACCCTGGCCGGTTCACCGTTTGTAATGAAAAAATTCTTTCCGGCAGCTTCCGGTTTTGACTCCAGGGCTTCTGCAGCCAGCATTAGCGCATCAATCATATTATCGATATAGGTAGTATCGATAAAATGTTCTTTATCTCCGATCCTCCTCAGTTTTCCGGAATTGGCACGCCGCAGGATCCCCGGAATTAAATGTGCATCATAAGGACCCCAGACAAGGTGGGGCCGAAGTGAAATGGTTTTAAGTTTCTCCGAATTGGCTTCAATGATGAGTTGTTCAGCCAGAGCTTTTGTTGCAGTATAATGAGAACCGTGATTTTCCGGGTAGGGATAGGATTCATTGATACCTTCAAGATCAGAGCCATCGAAAACCACACTGGAGGAGCTGGTAAAAACGATCCTGCCTACACCTTGTTTCAGGCAGGCATTAATCACATTCTTAGTGCCTTCCACATTGGTGGAGTAATAGCTGTCATAATTTCCCCAGATTCCTACCCTGGCGGCCAGGTGAAACACAATATCCCTTTTTTTACAAGCCTTTTCAATGGCTTCTGCATCCCTGATATCTTCCTGAATGCTCTTGATGCCCAGGGCCCAGTGTAAAGGGTACTCGCGCCTTGAAAAGCTGGTCACCTTATGTCCGTCCATGATGAGACGTTTGATAAGCGCCATCCCCATAAACCCTCCACCACCGGTTACAAGTACATTCATAATCGCAATTTGTTTTGAGCCAGTTCGCTTAGCTTTTCCCTGAAAATCTTGGCATTGTGCCGGGGATCAACCGGAAACCTGCTGACAAACAGAAAATTGTTGATCTCCTTCGTCAGTTTATGACCGGTAGCTAAATCCTGTAACTCCTCATACAAATATATCTTCCTTTTTTTATTTTTAACGGGTTCAATGCAAATTACAGGAATATTCCTTCCATTGTTTTTACTTTTTACTGCCACCAGAGCAACACGTCTTACTTCCGGATGCGTGTTAAAAACAGCTTCCAGCAGCTTTCTGAAATTCTTTATCAGTTCCGGCGGAACATTCATCATTTCTTACAATTTAAGGCTTTTTTTTAAATTGCATCTTCAGAAAACAATCTCCATCCATGATGTTTCCCGGTCGCTTTACCTTATCGATCCTGCTGGCTTGTTCAATGTTTGCTACGCTTTCAGGACAGGAGCACCAGGCACGGTATGCGGCCATTGATGTATTACATTACCGTTTTGAGATCGAACTGTATGATTCAACAAACCGGATTAATGGCATCACCGATGTGGAGATCCTATTCAAAAAATCACTTGACCGGTTCGAACTGGATCTTGTAAACAGGCATGGAAATAGTATTACCGGTATGAAAGTGGAGCGTGTAACAGAAAACGGAAAGGTTATTCCTTTTCTTCACACGGATGACCGGATCACCCTGAATATCCCCCTTACCACCCCGGGAAGTACCAGAAAATACAGGATTGTTTACAGTGGTGTACCCGTAGATGGTTTAATTATCGCAAGGAATAAATTTGGGGAGAGGACCTTTTTCGGAGATAACTGGCCCGACAGGGCGCATTACTGGCTGCCGGTGGTTGACCATCCCTCCGACAAGGCTACCGTTGAATTCCTGGTCGATGCCCCCGGACACTATGAGGTGGTATCAGTTGGAACTAACATGAAAGAGGAGCGATCCCGGAACCGAGTAGTGTCGTACTGGAAAACCTCATACCCCCTTCCCACCAAACTGATGGTCATCGGTGTCAGTCACTTTTCCGTACAACATCTGACCAGTACATCCGGTATACCTGTCTCCTCCTGGGTCTTTCCCCAGAACCAGGAAGCAGGTTTTTATGATTACAGCATTGCCACGCGTCCCCTCGATTTTTTCGAGTCCTATATTGCACCATACCCTTATTGTAAACTGGCCAATGTCCAGTCCAAAACAGTTTACGGAGGTATGGAAAATGCCAGTTGTATCTTTTATAATGAAAACAGCGTGACGGGGAAACGTACGTGTGAAAACCTGTTTGCCCATGAGATTGCACACCAATGGTTTGGAGATGCAGTTTCAGAACTGGACTGGCACCACATCTGGCTGAGCGAAGGATTTGCCACCTACCTGACAGATCTCTATATTGAGCACACGTATGGGCGGGAGGCATTTGTTGCCTCCATGCAGCGGGAGCGTGAAGAGGTAATAAGGTTTGCGCGATCTGGCCCTTCGTCCATCGTGGATTCAACCCTTCCAGTTTCTACTGCGCTCCTCAACAGGAATACCTATCAAAAAGCCGGATGGGTACTGCATATGTTGAGACACAAGCTGGGAGATACACAGTTTCAGGCTTGTATCCGCTCCTTTTATGATCAATATAAATTCAGCAATGCCCTTACAGAAGATTTCAGGGATGTGGCGGAGGCGGTCAGCGGCACTGAGCTTGACCTTTTTTTCCGGCAATGGTTCTACACCCCCGGACATCTATTGCTCTCATACAGATGGACCCAAAAAGGCAAAACCATTACCCTTGTCATCAGGCAGCATCAGGCGCAACAACCATTTCAATTTCCACTTGAAATTGAGATAGTGAACAGAACCGGAAAATCTTTCAGAAAAACACTGGAGATCAAAAAGTCTGAAAACAGTTATACTTTCCGGTTGCCTTTTTGCCATACAACAGAGATCGTACCGGATCCCGGTACATGGCTCCTGTATGAGACTTATTCCTCCCCATAAATGGTGAGACTGGGATAGAAAGCTGCAAAAGAGAACCAGTACCCCATAAAAGAACGGGCATGCCGAAGCTGTGTACCTTTCCGGGGACCTGAAACAGCCCGGCCGAAAACATCCCAGTTATTACACTCTTCATGGTCCATCATCACAACCGGGTACTGATCCTGAACCGGCGCAAACGTCAGCAAAGTTCCATCGCCCGGATCAGAAAAATAGGAAGTGACAAAATTGTCGGCACCATTCCCCACAACCACAATATCATTCCCTCTTAACTTCTCCTGGATCACGGTAACCTGCTCACCGAATGCAGAGAGCGGATATATCCTGGCATTGCTCGACAGCACTACTGCGTGGACCCGCTCCTTGTTGGGCAGGCGGTCATCCTCATTGGCTACCGGAAAGAGCAGGTAATCATCCAGTATCTTGTACCCTCCATACGGATACCGCCCGTAATCCCGGTCATATCCGGTTTTTGGAGAAACAATTGTAGTGGAAGGATACATTGCCTGCCAGGTTTTCCATGTTGTTTCCACCAGGGCAATGGTCTCAATTTTTGTCCCCTGAAGTTCCCCTTCCACGCAATCCATTCGCATTTGTGACCAGTTGCTGTCTATTTCCCTGTCATAGGGAATCAGGTTTGAGTTATAGAGCAGGCCCGATACGCCAAAAGTGGTCACGGTTCCGTTGATCTCCCTGTTCCACCCTATTCCTGTCCCTGTTAACGGACAATAGGTTACAGCAATATTGACATCTTCCACTTTGTCATTGATGATCTCATGCCAGTCAAGGATAGCATGAGGATAGGCCCTCACTTCATCACCCACAACAAAACCCAGCACCAGGTCTTCATCCACCAGGTAGTCAAAACTGGCAGGGACGATGAATTTGGGTTCCGTAAGGGCAGGTATCCCATCTTTACCCGGTCCCCCGTCAAAGACCTCCTGAACGGGTATCAGCCACCCATCACCCAGCGGTGATTTCGTAACGGTCAGATCGCTAAACTCCCTGGAATCCATTTCACAACCACCAAATGCCAGTGGCAGGAGGATTGCTCCAATAATAATGATTTGTCTCATAATGTATATTGATTTAATTGATTTTTCTTGCCGGTACCCAGGCTCATGTAAAGACCGGCCTGTATCCTGAATGTTGGTGCCAGTTGTATCCCCTCAACTTTACTGTAAATCGGGATTTCCGGAACCAGGTTAAAGATCATTGACTGACTGATGTGCCAGCCTACAGCAGGGATGATATTGATCCACCGCCCACCTGTATTGTCCAGCTGCAGATCATTGATTTTGTCCGCCCACGCGTGCCTGTAGCGAAAAGACAAAGAAGGAATAATAATTCTGTTTCCGATCAAAAGCTGATCACCGATCCCCAGGTAAACCTGCAGCGTATTGCCAAACCGGTAGTTTTGCGAACCAAGGTATTCCCTGTTGGTCCCGTTGAACCTGCCGACTATCCTGGCTGAAAAAACTGAAGAGGGCCGGGCCTTTAATTGCCTGGAAAAATAACCCCAGGTAATCAGATCCCATGAGTTGCTCCCCGGTTGGAGATCAGCGTTCAGGGTGATCCCCCTGTCATCGGTCAGGTCCGAAGGCCCCAGGGGAATTTTGGGACCTGCACCAAGTTGTATCTCAACCCCTCCGGCGTTGAGACCTGGAAAAATATATTTGACCATGATAACCGCATCCCCTGCCCCCAATGTGCGAACACTGTTGGATTGTTCATTAAAACTGATGGTCCTGCGCTGGTTCACCAGGGAGAACAAAGCATCCACTGCCAGCCATCGTGTGATGCTGTATCCAGTTTTTAACAGCAGAGACTGGGTGATCCGTTTTCTGTATTCATCATCATAGGATTCCGAACCATTCTTTAATGTGGCAAGGTAATTCAGGTCATAGCTTAACTCAAGCTGCAGTGTACCCGGTCCTGCACCTAAAAAGCCAATATTGCCGGAAAGCGGAACACCCCCGGAGCAACACGTTTGTGCAGATCCGGCAGCAGGAAAGATGACCAGGCAAATCAAAGCGGTTATAATGATATGAAATAGTTTCCCCATAAACTCAGACTCATTGAAGAATAAGACGCTGTGAATCAGTTTTCAGGAAGTAAATTGAAATGAAATCACCTGCAGATGAAACACATCATCTGACTATTCTGTCGGAGTAAATGCACGTAGCTTACACCGCAGTGTTAAAAATTCAATTTGCAGGTACAAAGAGCAGGATCCTAAGTATTAAGGTACTGGATCAACTCATCCGACATTTTGAAATGGGTGTAACGGTGAGAATGCTCACCTGTTGCTTTCACACCCTCCGGTGAAACCTGATAAGTGCTTTTTTCCCCGGCAATGCGGGAGAAATAGATCTCTTGCTCGTTCCCGTCAGGATCGATCATGAGTACATGCACAAGGTTTTCATCCATTGCAGCATCCAGGTTCTGCATACAAATCGGACAATAAAAATCAATTCTTTCACCCTCTTCGAAATGAAACTTTGGATGCTTAATGCTGGAATAATTTCCAACTTCCGGATGTAACAGAAGCAATCCTTTCTCTCTTCTGTTATTCCGGATTCTGAAGATAATAAAGTCTCCCACCCTTAGATGTCCCCTGCAATGCGGACATAAATACTGATTATCCATGATCAGAATAAATTAAGGGTTTCT
>JANTFK010000232.1 GCA_024763595.1 Bacteroidales bacterium
AATGGGTGAAAAATCATTCATCCATTTCCGGTTCCTGATATTGATGATCCCCTCCGCAGTGAACAGCATCCCGTTCCTGCCGTTACGGGTGGGCATCACACAATCGAACATATCCACCCCGAGCGCAATGGCTTCCAGGATATTCACCGGGGTACCCACTCCCATCAGGTAACGGGGCCTGTCCTGCGGCAACACGCCGTTTACCACCTCCAGCATGGCATACATCTCTTCAGCCGGTTCACCCACCGAGAGGCCACCAATGGCATTACCCATGGCATCTTTTTCTGCAATATACTCAGCAGACATCTTTCTCAGATCTTTGTATACACTGCCCTGTACTATGGGGAAAAAAGCCTGTTCGTGACCGTATAACGGACCGGTCGATCCGAATTGTATGAAACCCCTGTCCAGCCACCGGTGTGTCAGGTCCAGCGATTTTTTTGCATATGTATACTCACAGGGCCAGGGGGTACACTCATCAAATGCCATCATGATATCTGCCCCGATAACGCGCTGAATATCCACAATGTTCTCCGGTGTAAAGAGGTGCTTGGACCCGTCTATATGTGAGCTGAACCACGCTCCCTCAGGTTTCAGTTTCCGGTTGGCAGCCAGCGAAAAGACCTGGTACCCGCCGCTGTCGGTCAGTATGGACCTGTTCCAGTTCATGAACCGGTGGAGTCCGTCTGTCCCGCTGAGGGTTTCCATGCCGGGTCTGAGGTACAGATGATATGTGTTCCCCAGAATGATGGGTGCATCAATATCACCGGCAAGTTCCGATTGATCTATTCCCTTGACGCTCCCTGCTGTCCCCACCGGCATAAATACCGGGGTCGGTATCTCTGAGTGATCCGTTTTCAGGATCCCTGCCCGTGCACTGCTTGATTTATCCTGGTATAATACTTTAAACTCCATGAGTTTCCTGAGATCAGCCAAAGATAAACAATTGTTGAAAACCTGCTTTTTCTTTTAAGCCTTTGCCGCTTAATTTAGCGTGTCATGGAAATAAGGCAAATAATCTCTGATACCGGCGTAACGGAATGGATTCTTCTGGGGTTGTTTCTGATTGCTTTCATCATCCAGTTGAGCTACCAGCTCAACGTCTATATCAGGTTTCCCCTTTACAAGCCGGAAAAGAAACGAAAAACCAGGAAAGCCATTTCGGTCATTATCTGTGCAAAGAATGAAGAGCAAAATCTGAAGCAAACCCTTCCCCTGATCCTGGAGCAGGATTATCCGGAATTCGAGGTAGTGGTGGTGAATGACAGCTCCACTGACAACACAGAACAATTACTGTCCGAACTGTCGGTCAACCACAAACATCTGCGGTACACCTCTATTCCGCTCAATGAAAAATTTACCCATGGAAAAAAGCTGGCGGTAACCATCGGTTTGAAGTCGGCCCGGCACGACCATGTATTGCTTACTGATGCAGACTGCTACCCGGCCAGTGACCAATGGCTTCAAAAGATGGCCTCCAATCTGATAAAACAGAAAAAAATCGTTCTGGGATATGGCAAATATGAAAAGCGAAAGGGATTACTGAACCTGCTGATCAGGTATGAAACGGCTGTTACTGCCATCCAGTATTTTTCTTATGCCATCAAAGGAAGACCCTATATGGGAGTGGGACGCAACCTTGCCTATGAAAAAGCGCTCTTTTTCAGTAACAGGGGATTTGCCAGTCATTATCACATCCCGTCGGGCGATGATGATCTCTTTATCAATGAAACAGCTACCGGTCAGAACACAACGGTGGAGTTCAGTTCTGAAAGCCATACGCTTTCCATTCCCGCTGTTACGTGGAGTGGCTGGATCAAGCAAAAGAAAAGACATCTTTCGGCAGGGAACCATTACAATCCCGGGTCAAAAATCAGGCTGGCCATGGATTGGATCAGCCGTCTGGTTTTCTATATTACACTGCTATGGCTGGTAATAATTTCTCCCTGGAAATGGATAGTTATTGCTTTATTCGGTGTAGTACTATTGACACGAATGGTTGTTCTCAAAACGGGTTTTCACCGCTTGGAAGAAAAGTATTTATTACTACCTTCGCTGCTGTTTGATCCGCTCCTGCCTTTGACCCTGGGAATTGTCTGGATAAGTACACTTTTTGAAACTAAGTATCAACCATGGAGTTAAATGTCAATCTTTCTTTAAAAGCCAAGCAGGATATCGACCTGGTCGAACGGGCAAGGAAAGGGGACCAACTGGCCTATGGTGAACTGATGGGCCGGTACCGGGATGCCATCTATTTTATGTTGTTAAAAATGGTTAATAGTCCGGTGGATGCCGAAGACCTGACCATTGAAGCCTTCGGAAAAGCATTCAAGAACATCGAGCAGTATACTCCCAATTTTGCTTTTTCCACCTGGCTTTTCAAGATTGCCACCAACAACTGTATCGATTTTATCAGGAAGAAACGTGCCAGCCATGTTTCCCTGGACCAGACTGTTGATGGAGAAGAATCATTGGCTCCTTCCTCCCTGATTCAGTCAGACTCGCTTGATCCTGAATCTTACATGATCAATAAACAAAAGATCAAGCATATGCGGAAAATCGTTTCCCGGCTGAAGCCCCGCTACAGGCAACTGGTGGAACTGCGCTATTTCAATGAGTATTCCTATGAGGAGATTGCCGATGAGCTGGATATTCCAATCGGCACCGTAAAAGCGCAGCTTTTCAGGGCACGCGAATTGTTGCTCAATATCCTCAAACGATCCAGGGAGAAACCGTAAACACCGGTCCGCCTCTTCCCCATGGACCTGATTCTGAAATATTTTCCTGATCTTTCAACCCGGCAGTCAGCCCGGTTTGAAAAACTGCTTCAGATCATCCCGGTTCTGAATGAAAAGGTGAACATCATCTCCAGAAAAGATGTGGATTTGCTGGAGGAAAGACATGTACTTCATTCTCTGGCTATTGCGAAGAAATTCAGTTTTGATAGCCTGACCCGTGTTATTGATGTGGGAACCGGCGGGGGATTTCCCGGTATCCCCCTGGCCATTCTCTATCCCGGAACCCGGTTTACGCTGGTGGATTCCATTGGGAAAAAGATAGAACTGGTCCGCCGCATTTCAGAAGCACTGCAACTGGAGAATGTCACACCCGTCAGGGAGCGCGTTGAGAACCTGGATCAAAAAGCCGATTTTATCGTTTCCCGGGCCGTAACCGCATTCCCCCGGCTCTACAGGTGGAGCGGGAAACTGATCCGGCCAGGTCATCGTAATCCCATGCCCAACGGACTGATCTCCCTGAAGGGTGGTGACCTGGGCGAAGAGTTGAAACCCTTTGGGAGCCGTGTGGAGCAGTTTCCCGTCTCCACATGGTTTGATGAACCTTTTTTTTATGCAAAAAAAATTGTTTATCTAAAAAAATAACTAATTTTGCAGCCTCAAAACAATCATTCTTATGAAGCGTACATTTCAGCCATCCAACAGGAAAAGAAAGAACAAGCATGGATTCAGGGAACGGATGTCATCTGCAAGCGGGCGCAGCATTATTTCTGGCAGAAGGAAAAAGGGGCGCAAGAAGCTGACCGTTTCCGATGAGCCCAGGCACAAAGCCTGACATACGTGTAGCTATATAATACCTGAATAACTGACCCTGACCGGTTGGTTATTTTTTTGTCCTAACATTTTATCCGGTTAATTCGCAGCTTTCAGATGCTCATTTCATGATTATTTGTATTTTCGCGAGACCTCATCCAGGCAGGCATGGTGAAAGCAAATTCCGGCAAGAAAAAGAAACCCAGAGAGCAACGCTCCTCAGGCGCCGGTTATGTGCTCAATTTCATCTTTTCCCTGGAGGGCGGTGAACCGGTTTCACTGGAAAACCTGGAGAAATTTGCCGGTAAACTCAACCAGGAGCATCGCTCCAGAGCAAAAATAACTGCTATAGATACCGGCCCGGTTCCCGAACAACAAGAACATCCGCTGATCAGCTTTCTGGATCCGGGTACCCTAAACCGGAGCGAACCTGCGAAGATAACGGATCAGGAATATGCAGTGATCCTGGATCCGCATGTACTGAAGGGCCAGTTGAATCCCAATGAGTTTTTCAGGCTGCAATTACCCCAGGATGGTCCTTCCATGGTTTTTTTTAAAGTTCTCTTCAAAGGTAAAAAGGAGGAGCAGGAATCAGGTGTGATCGTGCCTGCAGCACTATTTCGCTATTTACTGATCATCAATGGATACAACCATTTACCCGATCCCGGATCTGTCAGGATGGTTGCAAAAAAACTGGGGTTCGAACAGCGGGAGGTGACCCTGCACCAGGAGGTCCCCGCCACAGAAGAAGCCAAAAAAAGTACCCGCCTGCTGAAGAAGATAAAACTGGATCTGGCATGGAACACAACGTTGCCCCTGAAAGAGGCCAGGGATCCCAACATAAAAACACTCTTCTTCACAAAGGAGCATCCCCTGTTCCGGCTTGCCTTTCTGATTACAGCGGTAGCCATTTTTATTCTCCTGCCGATCCTGAGCCAGGATGCAGGGCTTTCGGGGGATGATGAAAAGCACTACCAGCACGCCATCAAGGTCCACCGGTACTTTACGGAAGATGATCCTTCAGCCCTGAATGATCCCAAATATAAACTAAACTTCTACGGTCAATCCTTTGACTATTTTACCTACCTGGTTATCAAGCTCTTTAACCTGGAAGATCATCCTTATGAAGCAAGGCATGCCATGGTTGCCATAACCGGAGCGGCTGCCATCCTGGTAACCGGTTTACTGGTCAAGATCTTTGCGGGATATGCCGGCGGATGGCTGGCCCTTCTGCTGATGTTCCTCTCCCCCAGGTTTCTGGGCCATGCTTATAACAACTCCATGGATGTGCCTTTTGCCCTGGGCAACATATTTTTCCTCTACCACCTCATCCTGTTCCTGAGAAAACTGCCGCGGATCAGTGGCCGTTCAGCTGTATGGATCGCAATCGGGATCGGGTGGAGCAACGGGATCAGGATAGGCGGGCTCCTGCTGATCCCTTACCTGTTTATGTTTTCCGGGCTCTATTTACTTTTCCGCAAATGGCCCTGGAAAAAATTCTCAGCAGCATGGTGGCGGTTTGCCATGAAAGGTTTGTTTACACTGGTTGCCATCTCAGTGGCGGGTTACCTGCTCAGTTTGCTCACATGGCCCTATGCCCTGCAGGATATCATCAACCATCCCATCCAGGCTTTCAAAGTGATGACCAATATTCAGGTCTCTATCCGGGTCCTCTATGACGGGTTGATTTACTGGTCGGACCGCCTTCCCTGGCACTACATACCACAAAACATCCTGATCAGTGTACCGGTGGTCATCCTGCTGGGTTGGTTATCCTCCCTGTATGCGTGGTACATGGACCGGAAAACGCACCAGGGATACTGGTATTTTATGCTCTGGTTCACCGTTCTTTTTCCTGTACTTTTTATCATTTACCGGAAATCCAATGTATATGGAGGATGGCGGCACATGATGTTCATCTATCCATCGATGCTGGCACTGGCAGCAATGTCCATTACAAGGCTGGCAAAGATGAGTAAAAAAGGATGGGTACCCTATACGATCATGCTGCTGGTAGCAGCGGGCCTGTTCCATCCACTCAGGCATATTATCCACAATCATCCCAATACCTATATCTATTTTAACGAATGGTCCGGGGGGATTAATCACACCTATGGCACCTTCGAAACCGATTATTATGCCAACAGTCTCAGGCCGGCAACCGACTATTTCAAGGAGAAGATCCTGCCTGAAATCAGATCACGGACAGACGGGCCTGTGAAGGTGGTCAGCAACGCAGGCACCGGTTATTATTTCAGGAACTATGCCGGCCAGGTGGAACCACGTTATACCCGTTATTACAGCCGGGGAAACATGGATTGGGATTATGCGATACTCTATTGCAATTACATACATCCCTATCAGTTAAATCATGGTCTCTGGCCCCCCCGGAACACCATTCATGAAGTTAAGGTGGACGATGTGGTGGTGGCAGCCATTGTGGAGCGGAAAAACAGGGATGATTATCTGGGAGCTCACCTGATGAATGAATGCATCAGGAAACAGGATGT
>JANTFK010000233.1 GCA_024763595.1 Bacteroidales bacterium
AAACAAGGCCAGTTGCAGGGTTCTATCCGGGGATCCCCTGGCGATCTGGTAACAACGATTAGTGCTTCGGAGTAGCTCACTCACAGAACTACTTTTATCGTGTCACCAGTCCATTTGAGCAAGCTTATGGCCTGGTTCCAATATAAAAGCCCTCAGGATTTTCATCCGAGGGGCTTTTTTGGAGTAGCGAGAGGGAGAGTTGCTCAGCCTTACAGGCTTCGCGAGTGCAAATGGGAGTAGCTTTACGATCGAAAAGCCCTTTGTTTGCTGCGCTCACAACCTGGGTTTTTACCTTTTGTCCTCTTGAAAGCAAGCTTTCACCGTCCAAAATGAAAAAAGCCCTTCAGACTCTGTCTGTGGGCTTTTCTTTTGTAGCGAGAGGGAGACTTGAACTCCCGACCTCATGATTATGAATCATGCGCTCTAACCACCTGAGCTACCTCGCCATGATCCGGTGCAGTGAAAATTTTCACGCTGCTTTCGGCGTGCAAATATATAACTTTTTAGGATTACGGCAAAGGCTTCTGAAGCAATGGATCGCTCTTATCCTCCTTATCCTCACGGCGATCTTCCGTTCTGCTCATCCGTTCTGCTCTTCCGTTCTGCTCTACAACACCACCCTCTTGCATCTTCTTTCCGTATCGATGATTTTTCATATCTTACCGGAAAGCGGATAATGCTTTCAAAAAAAAGGTGTAAGGGAGCCAAATGGATAGTGGAATAAGCGAAATGAATGTTGCATGGCAGTTGCTCATCTACCTGGGAGCATTCGGGATCGTGGCAGTGGCTTCGGGCAGGATTGCCACGGTTTTTCAAAAGCTGAAGCTGCCACTGATTACCGGCTTCCTGGTTATTGGTCTGATATCGGGTCCTGAGGTCCTGGGGCTCATTCATGAAGAGGCACTTTCCGGTCTCGGCTTTCTCAATGATATCGCCCTGGCCTTTATTGCTTTTGCGGTGGGCTCGGAACTCTATCTGAAAGACCTCAGGAGCAGGATGAATAGTATCGTTATCATGACCATATCCCAGGTGGCGGTTACTTTTATCCTTGTCAGCCTGGCCATGTATCTGCTCACCGGTCTGATTCCGTTTTTTGAAGGGATGAGACTGGCGGCAAAAATTGCTGTTTCCCTGCTTGCGGGAACAATTGCCATAGCCCGTTCGCCTGCCTCTGCCATAGCGATCATCAATGAGTTGCGTGCCAGGGGGCCTTTTACTCAGACCGCCATCGGAGTCACTGTTGTGGTTGATTTTGTGGTGATCCTTATTTTTGCGATCATTTTCACCCTCTCCAAATCGCTGATCCAGGAGACGGACTTCAGGCTGATCTATATTTTGCAGGTAGTAGCAGAACTGATCATGGCATTTGGCATGGGTTTCCTGGTCTGGCTCCTCCTGAGACTGGTATTCAGACTGAAGGGGATGATGGCTGTTAAAAAGGGACTGGTCTTGCTTACCGGATTCCTTGTCTACCTCTTTTCCCATGTAATTGAAGACTATTCCGGGCATTTCATGGGACTGGAACTGCATATTGAACCGTTGCTGATCTGTATCATTGGCAGTTTTTTAATGACCAACTATACCATCTACCGCAATGATTTTATACGCATTGTAAAAGAACTGGGGCCCTATGTATATATCCTCTTTTTTACACTGACAGGTGCGCTGATCTCACTGAAAGTGGTGGAAACATTGTGGTTTGTTACCCTGATTATTTTCGGAGCGAGGATTTTCTCCCTTATTCTGGCCGGGCTTACCGGCAGTGCCCTGTCCGGTGACTCTTTCCTGTTCAGGAAGATCTCCTGGATGCCCTATGTGACCCAGGCCGGAGTGGGGGTTGGACTGGCAGCCATTATTGCAGCCGCCTATCCGGGATGGGGAAGTGAGTTTGCCACTTTGATGATCTCGGTGATCGTACTGAACCAGATAGTGGGACCGCCGCTTTTTAAGTGGGCATTGAACCTGGCCGGTGAAGTGCATGTGAAACCTGATGGCACCTTCGATACCGAACGCATGGTGTTAATTTTCGGCTGGGAGAACCAGTCCCTGGCCCTGGCTCACCAGCTTCAGAGCCAGCGTTGCAGGGTGGAATTCGTGGTAAAGGATCCTTCCCTGGAGGTATTGCAAACCTGCGTTTTCCCGGTACATGCGTATTCGGGGCCGGACCACCGGGACTTGCGTAAGTTCAGTGCTGAGACTACAGACACTTTTGTCTGTCTGTTTTCTGATCAGGAGAACTATGCTATCTGTGAAACGGCCTATGAACATTTTGGAACCAGGCATCTGATTGTCAGATTGAATGACAGGGAAAATTTTAAGAAGTTTCAGAAAATTGGAGTGATGGTCATGGATCCCAATACCGCCATGGTCTCCCTGCTGGAGCATCTGGTGAGGGCACCCATCGCCACTTCATTGCTGCTGGGTATGGATGAGACCCAGGATTCCATCGATATCGAACTCCGGAATTTGGATTACCACGGCGCGATCCTTCGTAACCTTCGCCTTCCAACGGATGTGATCATCCTTACGGTAACCAGGGGAGATCATCCCATCATTTCCCATGGTTATACCCGGCTCAGGCTCGGGGATATTGTCACCATCGTGGGTTCCAGGGAGAGCCTCGATAAGGTGCGCCTGAACCTGCAGGGGTATTAGCGGTAATGCTAAAGGATCCCGCTGCCGGGGTTGGAGAAACCAATCGTGTCTATTACTTTTGGAAGTTCAATCCAACGGGAGGGATATTTATGGGAAAAATTCTGGATAAAGTTTCAGCAGGCAAAACACTGGTTTCAGACGGTGCGTGGGGTACCTTTCTTCATCAGAAAGGATTAAAGGTGGGCGAATGTCCCGAAGCCTGGAACAAAGAGCGTCGTTCGGATGTGCTGGATATTGCAAAGCGTTATGTGGAAGCGGGAGCAGATATTATCCTTACCAACAGTTTTGGGGGTAGTCCGTTCAAGCTTGAGGGCTTCGGGCTGCAGGAAGAGACTTACGCACTGAACAGGGCTGCTGCTGAGATCTCCAGGGAGGCAGCGGGTGACCGCGTGCTTGTGCTGGGTTCCGTTGGACCTACCGGAAAGATGGTTATCATGGGAGAGATCAGTGAAGAGGAGTTGTTGGAAGGATTTAAGGAACAGATCAGGGGACTGGCTGACGGAGGTGTTGACGGGATCGTGGTGGAAACCATGACAGATATTGAGGAGGCCCGCATAGCTGTCACTGCTGCAAAAATGGTATCGGACGTGGATGTTGCCTGCACATTCACCTTTTCAAAGACCCTGACCGGTGAGTACAGGACCATCATGGGAACCGGTGTTGATGAGTATCTGGAGATGACCAGGTCGGCCGGTGCAGATATCATTGGAGCCAACTGCGGAAACGGGACAGCGGGAATGATCGAAATTGTACGTCAGATCAGGGTGCTGGACAAAGATATTCCTGTGCTGGTCCATGCCAATGCAGGCTTGCCAAAATATGAGGACGGAAAGACTGTCTTCCCGGAGGCTCCTGAGGAGATGGCCCCACAGATGAGAGATCTGGTAGATGCCGGAGCCAATATTGTGGGGGGGTGCTGCGGCACCACCCCGGAGCACATCAGACAAATCGTTGAGCAATTATCCCTGCCTTCCTGACGTTGAGCCGGCGGCGACTGTTGTTGCCTTTTGTCTGAAGGAAATGTTAGATTTGAGTGAAACTTTAACCTGTCGAACCATGCAACGCCCGTATCACATCATTGCCATTGTGTCAATCATCATGCTGGCACTGTTTATCTCCTGTAATCCGGTATCTAAATATATCTATACAGATGAAGTCCTGGGATGGGAAGAGGATATTGCACGGTTTGATTCCCTGAACCGTACCGAACATGCGGACGAAAACACCCTGCTGGTTACCGGGAGTTCAAGTGTAAGGCTCTGGGACAGCATTCATACGGACATGTTGCCATACCGGGTCATACAGCGGGGCTATGGCGGAGCAAAACTTACTGACTATAATTATTATGCCGAACGGGTAATGGGGCCCTATCCGTACCGGGCCATTCTGATTTTTGTAGCCAATGATATTTCGGGCCGGGAGCAGGACAGGACGCCCAGGGAGGTGCTTCTCCTGTATAAAACCCTGATAAAGAAGATCCGGCAGGAACGCCCGGATACGCCGGTTTTCTGGATCGAAATCACTCCCACTCCCAGTCGCTGGCATGCCATAGATCAGATCCGGAAGGCCAATTCGCTTATTGAGGCTTACTGCGGGAGAGATACAAACCTGTATTTTATTCACACCGCAGATACCTATCTGAATCAAAGTGGTATGCCTGATTCGACCTTCTTCAGGGATGATATGTTACATCTGAACCGCCAGGGTTATTTGTTATGGGCCCGGGAGATAAAAACTTCATTGCATGAAGCAGGTATCGATCCCAGGTAGGTGTTGCAGAATGAAACGAGCATTGATGTTGCACACAAGCATACAAAGTTCATCGCATAAGATCAAAACTGTTTGAGGAAACAACAAAAAATCATATTTATGTCCGGAATATACCGGATATTCCAGACAGATTATTGAAATATAATATATGGCAACCAGTATTTCAGAAACAATCAGAGAACGGATTAAGCATATCAAGGCTGGTGAATTGTTTACAATCAGCGATTTTGAGGATATAAACAATGATAATCTTGTTACACGGACATTGTCGCGTTTGCAAAACGAAGGTACAATTGTTCGTGTGGCTACAGGTATTTATATGAATCCTATAAGAACGCAGTTTGGCATTTTGTATCCAACATTAAACCAAATTGCTATAAAAATTGCTGAACGCGACAAAGCACAAATTATGCCAACTGGCGATACGGCGTTGAATATCTTAGGATTTTCAACGCAAGTCCCGATGAACGCCGTCTATATTACCAACGGCGCAAAACGAAAAGTGAAAGTTGGAAAGAGGAACATTATTTTTAAAAATGTGGTTCAAAAAAACTTTCAATTCAAAGGCAAACTTTTACCGTTGATAATCATTGCTTTAAAGGAACTTGGTGAAAGTCGCGTTACAGACGAAATAAGGAAAATGATCGTTAGCCTTATTTCAGAGAGCGATACAGATGAAAGAACTACAATGATGCACGATTTATACCTGTCTCCTGTATGGATTAAGGAATTACTTTTACCAATCATTAGAATGGTGGCAGAATGAGCATTTGGTTACATTATAATGAGAACGAAAAACTTGTTTTGCTTCAACAAACGGCAGCAGCAAAAAATGTTATAGAGCAGGCGGTTGAAAAAGATTGGTGGGTAAGTGCCATTTTGAAGACATTATCAAAAACATCGTGGGCTGATTTTTTGCAATTCAAAGGTGGAACTTCATTGAGCAAGGCGTGGGGACTGATTAATCGTTTCAGCGAAGATATTGACCTGGCAATAAGTCGTTCATTCTTCGGCTTACCAGAAGACACCAAACAACAACGAACAGCAATTCGCCGAAAGTCGTTTCATTACATAGAGGAAACGCTGATACAGGAAATAAGTAAAATACTGACTTCAAGTGGAATAAATGGTTATAAAATTGAACTGGTTACCCAAAATAGCAGTGCAATGGTCGCAACTATTGAAATTAGATACGAAAGTATTCTTGCAACGATGATTGATTATGTCCTGCCTGTGGTGAAAATTGAATTTAGCGCAATGTCGCTTGATGAACCGAATTCAGAAAAAGAAATTACAACTCTTATTCACTCTCAATACCCGGAGATAGATAATGAAATGAAGTGCATGTTTAACTCTGTATTGCCGGAACGTACTTTTTTAGAAAAGATATTTTTGTTGCACGAAGAATATCAAAAAGACAATCCAGGCACAGAAAGAATGTCGAGACATCTGTATGATTTAGAAAAAATGATGGATAGCCCGTATGCAGAGTCGGCATTGCAAAATGCAGAATTGTACAAAACCATTATCAAGCACCGGCAGAAATTTAATAATATTCAAGGTATAGATTACCAAACACATTATCCCGCGAAAAT
>JANTFK010000234.1 GCA_024763595.1 Bacteroidales bacterium
AAATTATTTATTACCTGCAGCGTTATATTTTTGGGTTTATTAACCAAGAAACTAATATAGAATGACCCCCTGTTCGGATTAGGTATAATCTTAACCGGCCATGAAGTTTTTTCTTCAACATAAACCACCGGAGTAGGGCCTACATTTACCGAAACTGTGTCTTTCCGGGTCGCTCCTCCCTCCGTATATGAGATAGAGATGTTTGTCGTACCTGCAGCCTGGGCTGTTATGACTCCACTGTTATCCACTGTGGCAACACCCTGGTCTGCACTGGTGTAAATGGCATTCACGGTAACATCTGCTGTTGAATCGTTGCCGTAGGTGGCAGTAACAGTAAGTTGTTGTGTCTCACCTGTGTTCATGCTTACCGAATCCGGCACGGCACTAATGATCTCCAGATTAGGACGAAACTCAGCAGAAACGGAGTAATTACTGTCCATGATAATGGTGGTGTAAGCTGCACCTATATCAGCTATTGAAGCCACATCTCCGGTCCAGGTATAAAATCCGTAGCCTGAATCCGGTGTGGCCACAAGATTAATCGTATCGCCCTTGTTGTAAGTAAATATACCCTCACCAGGTGTAGTCACATTACCTCCGGATGTACTGGAAACCGATAGGGTGGTGGGGGTGAAAAGTGTGTAGTTTGAACCGGCTGCCATCAACGGGTAATTATCAGTCATACCCGTAGCATTGTAAGGGCTGTCGCCAATGCCATCCCCGTTGGCATCAATTCCGCTGTAATCGTCATAGTAATTACCCATGTAGTTCTCGTAAATGGAGGAATAGGAATAAGACAGTTTTGTAAGTGAGTTCCAGGCATTACCGGTACAATTTTCAACAAAAACATTATCCTCGGAATTAATACTCAGGGAATTGAGATAACTCCTATTGTAGTTTGAGCTATCCTGGAAAACAATCCCCTTAAGATTATAACTCACACTGTTGTTGACCAGTGAGTTGTTTGAGGAAGAATGATTGATACGTATCCCCCACCCCCCTGAAACTATTTGGTTATTCACTTCATTGCTTTCTATCGTATTGTTTGAGGAGCCATAAAACTCAATTCCGTCACCCGGGTCATTATTCGCCTCGTTATTGGCTATGATGTTGTTGGAGGAACCCCATAACATAATTCCGTCACCATCTGGTATTCCGTCATTATAATTCATCATGTTGTAGATTATAACGTTGTTTGAGGATTCAGATAAGAAAATGCCGAATTCATTATGTGTTACAGTATTGGAGGTCAATTTGTTGCCGGAAGCTCCCATTTCCAGACAAATTCCGTCTTCCCCATTGTAGTTCGCTGTATTGTTGGTCAGATTGTTATTATTCGAGCCAGAAGGGTTGTTAGGGTCAGAGGATAGGAAGATGCCATGCCGTATATTATAATTTGATGTGTTGTTGTCCAGGTTGTTGTTTGAGGACATAACTACAAGAATCCCATGCGCGTTATTATGGGTAGGATCCCAGCCACAGCGGTTATCCTTGATGGTGCAACCGGTGACAGAATTAAGAAATATGCCGGCCCCGCCACCTGCATAAATATCCAGCCCCTTTATAATAACATTGTCAGCGGTTACAAAGAACACAAATCCATTTGGGTCCAGGGACTTAACCCTTGGATTGGTGGTATCACTATCGTACTTCTCAATAGTCAGATTCTTATCCACAAAGATATTTTCAGTATAATCATCTGTGGTCACATTATCGTCATCCATCACCTTGATCGTGTCGCCGGAAGAGCAATGGTTTACTGCATACTGAATGTCCCTCCATGGACTGTCCGTACCGGTCCCGGTATTGTTGTTATCCCCTCCCATTGATACCGGAGCAACATAATAAACAGTACTCTGCATGTTTCCCTGTGCAGCTTGAGGAAGACAGGTATTGACCGGCATTACCTCCCGGTCTGCTGAAATTTTGGCATTAAGGTTGACATTTGGTGTCTGGATAAAACAGGCTCCCAAATCTCCTGAAGTGTTAGGCAGGTCCATTAAATCATCGGTTAATGCAATTTGATACGAAATTGCAAATGTAGCAGAGCCATTGCTATAGTTCTGTCCCCAGGATATTCCTGCTACAAGCAGCATAGTCCCCATTGCTAAAAACGTAAATGTTTTTTTCATAACTTTTAGTTATTAATAACAGCATTAAAGCAGTAATTACCAAAAAATATTCTAACTTTCTTATGTTATTCGTTAATCAGGGATCCACCTTTCCGGGCTGCGCTCGTGATGTACAAACGCTTCGGCATAGTTACAACCATATTCCAGACCCCTGAAAAGTTCCATCTTCTCATGAAACTCAGGATAAGTCTCCTCTTTGATCTTCTGGCTTTTATGCACAAAACAAGCTTCATGTTTCTGCTGAATCACCGGCGTTATATCACAATAATCCGTTGGATGAAAAGTCTGGGTTTGTCCCCCCGTATCCACCTCAAAATAGTATAGTGCAGCTTTCATTCCCTGTGCAAGCCAGGCATCATAGATTAAAATCGAACAGGCACGATGATCACGGTGGGTATCCACCGGCCAGTGCGTAAAGATGATATCCGGTTTTTCCGCATCCAGCATCTTCCTTACCGCTTTGTACCGCTCATGGTTCACCTCCGTATCTCCGTCAATCTGTCCGCCAAATATAGGGCGGGCGTTCATGATCCGGCATGATCCGGTAAGTTCGGCTGTCCTGATCCGGGCTGCTTCCTCATGGCTTTTACCGGGAATACCTGCTTCACCCCGGGTCAGATAAAATGAAGTCACTTCATGGCCGGCCTGAGTATATCTCAGGATGGTTCCTCCACAGCCGGTTTCAGGATCATCGGGATGGGCACCGGCAACAAGGATCTTTAATTTCTTTTTAGGAATTTCCTGTTTCCCCGGAAAAACAGCTCCCAGGGGACGGGAAAAAGTGGCTCCGGCAGCTGCTGCCGAAAGACCAAGCATGTTTCTGCGTTTCATAGCCATTGAATCAATTTATCATTAACCTATTCCATCATTCTATCTTCCCATCATTCACTTCCCGCAGTAGCGGGATTGCGCTCCGCGCAACATTCTATCATTCCCACCTGTCTTCCCGCAAGCAGTTTCCTGAACTTCAAAACCCGGTTAACCTAAGGCTGGGAGGGTTGTTTCTTTTTCCCCAGCCAGGGAATTGCCCCGATAAACCAAATCAGTGTCCCGGCAAACATCAGATTTTTCATGGTTCCATCCGCCATGGTTCCGGTATATCGGAGTATGGCCGGAATAAAAACAACCAATAGTCCGGCAACGGCAGTAATTCTGTAAAGTATTTTTATCATGATGCAGGTTTTAATTCTTTCTGATACCATTTACTAAAAGCTATATAGACAAAAAGAGACAAGATCCATACCGGAACAGGCAGAAAAAACAAGTCAATCTTAAAATAAAGATTCCCCAGCAGTGCCAGTCCCAGCATTACCAGCCAGGTAGCTCCCGCAGCACCGTTAAACCCGATTCCTTTTTTTTCCGCATAGAATGGTTGCAATTTCCATCGCGGGATGAGATAATAATCGGCAAAGATCACGGCTCCCATAGGCACCAGGATCAGGCCGTAAATGGCCACAAAATCCAGTAGTCTCATCACCAGTGCAGGGAACAGTGCAGCCAGGGTTGTTACCAACCCGGCCACCAGTGTCACTTTCCATCGTGACCAGCCACTGGCTACCTGCAGGGCCATACCTGCACGGTAGAGGGTAGGGTTTGCTGTCGTCCAGCCGGCTATGACTACAGCTACAGCTCCTGTCAGGCCAACAGCTTCCCATGCCACAACACCCGGAGCAGCCGAATGGGCAGCGGAATAAAGAATACCTGATGCAAGCCACGCCACATAATGTCCGAGAAACATTCCCACTGCCGAAGCAAAACCGTACTGCCATTTTTTGGCATACCTGAGAATAGTCAGATCCGACATCCCAAGGTGCATCGCTGCATTGGCCACCCAGGTAAAAAAGATCACATGCCAGATGGTAAACTGCGACTGCCCTTCCCTGGCTATACCGGTCCATATCTTTGTACGGGCCACCTCCCAGAATCCTTCCCCACCCGGCATTACACCCAGCTTGGGCAAAACGGCTATGGCAGCCACCACAAACACCAGAAACATCCATGGTGCCGAAACCTTTGCGAAACGCGCCAGGGCATCAAAACCCAGGATTGCCATTAACGTGATCACCGAGCCTACAGCCAGCACGGTGACAACCCACCCAATACTATTCGGGAACATATCCGTTAAAGTCGGCATGTGAATATGAAACGGAATGCCCACCGCGGTGGCCGAAACAGCTACCATCGCACCGGCCAGAAAACAAAACATCAGGGCATTCACAATGTTATAGATAAATACCAGACTGGTTCCACATATTTTTTTCAATTGCCAGTAAAGGGACAAACGGACTTTTACTGCAATAGGAGCCGTGAGAAAAGCCCAGCTCAAAACGGCAAGGATATTCCCGATCAAACCACCCAGGAACATATCCCTGACCGTTACGCCATGGGCAACAAATAACATACCGATCACAAATTCGGTACCGGCAACATGCTCGCCGGCATACATTCCCAGGAAGTTGCCAATGCCTTGCAGCTTATTGGGGGTCACAGGTTCGCGGTCAAACTCATACAGAGCGTCAAGGCGTTGTGCCAGAGGTGAGGACTGAGCCATACAGATTTATTTTTTTTATTGAATGAAGAAAAACACCGAATAAAGATATACACAAACCTGAAAAGAAACTATCTTTAAATAAATTTTTTGCCTATGGAAAAATATAATTAACCCTATACCGGAAATGAAAAAATTTGACCCCAAACAAAATTACGAAAATACACGCCGGGAGACAGGTTATATACCACTAAAAGAAGCCACCCCTGAAACGTACCGGAAGCTTGGATTTAAATCAGGCCTGGAAGTTCATCAACAGCTGCTTACAAAAGAAAAATTATTCTGCCATTGTCCCTCCGGAATTTATAACAATGATAATGATTTTGATGCTGAACTGTTGCGTCACATGAGGCCCACATTAAGTGAATTGGGAGAATATGACGGTACCGCCCTGATGGAATTTAAAACCAGAAAAGAAATCATCTACCGGATAAAAAATGAAACGGCCTGTACCTATGAAGTGGATGATACTCCTCCCTTCCCTATGAACCGGGAAGCCCTTGATATTTCGGTCGAGATCTCCCTTTTGTCAAAACTCAATATTGTGGGAGAAGTACACATCACCCGGAAACAATATCTGGATGGCAGCATACCTACAGGATTTCAGAGGACTGCTATTGTGGGTGTAGAAGGAGAGATTGAGCTTCCATATAAAAAAATCCGCCTGATACAGCTGAGTATCGAGGAGGATGCCTGCCGGGAGATCTCAGATATTGGTCACCGGCGGATTTTTAAAACAGACCGGCTGGGAATGCCTCTGATTGAAACAGTAACTTATCCTGATTGCTCCACACCATACGAAGTTAAAGATACCTGCGATATGATCAGGTTCTTAAACCGGAGTACAGGAAAAGTAAGAACCGGGATGGGGACAGCGCGACAGGATGTAAATGTAAGTTGCCGGGGGGGCGTAAGGGTTGAGATCAAAGGCGTTTCTCATACCAAATGGATCCCCTCACTAACGCACAATGAAGTATTCCGGCAATGGGCTTTGCTAAAAATCAAGAAAATACTTAACAATCGCCACAGGGGAGGAACTAACTGGAAAATGAAGACCCTTTTCAATCCACCACTGGAAATTCCTGAACTTCAACCCAGGGAAAAGATAATTTTGGTTAATTTACCTTATTTCAAAGGGATCCTGTCACATTTTACCCAACCCGGAAAAATGTTTGCAGATGAGATAAGTGACCGGCTAAAAGTAGTAGCCTGCCTGGAAAAACCATTTATGATCCATAGTGAATCTTTTGACACCCGTGTCACCTCTGAATTCCGGGAGCAGATGACTTCCTTACTGGTTTCATCAGAAGAAGAC
>JANTFK010000235.1 GCA_024763595.1 Bacteroidales bacterium
GAATGAAACCCGGTGCGGTGGTATTCACCCTGGACCCAGCCTGTGCCCTAGCCAACAAGATCAAACACAGAGATGATTTGACCTATTTTATCACCCATCCTTCTCATCCCAGTGTTTTCAACTGGGAGCCATCTGAAGAAGCTCAACGGGACTACTTTGGTGGGAGTCTGGCAAAACAGGCCATTGTTTGTGCACTTTTTAAGGGAGATGATCGATTGTATAGCGAATGTGAACAGCTTGCCAGGGACATGTATGCGCCTGTTTCCAAGTCGTTTCGTATAACTGCAGAACAAATGGGATTGCTTGAACCGGCCCTGGTTGAGACCTTATGTTCAACCCTGCAGGTGATTGTAAGAGAAGGACTGGATGAGGTAGTTAAACGGGGGGTCCCATTCGAAACAGCAAAGGCCTTTCTGCTGGGTCATATAAACATCCAGCTTGCAGTCCTTTATGATATGTTGCCTAACGCCGTATTTTCTGATGCAGCAAACAAAGCTATTGTCCGGGGTAAAAAACTTCTAATCAATCCCCAATGGAAAGAGGTATTTGAACCTGAAAATGTTCTGGAACAAATACAGGATATCACCACATAGTAAAAGACTCAACCATGAAAAAATTAAGATTTGCGATTTTCGGATGTGGTTTCTGGTCGCAGTTTCAATTGGGGGGATGGCAGGAACTGGAAGGTGCCGAATGTGTAGCCCTGTACAACCGGACTAAATCGAAAGCAGATGAACTGGCAAAAAGATTTGGCATTTCAAGAACCTACGATAATGCTGAAGCGTTGATAAATAATGAAACGCTGGATTTTATTGATATTATCACTGATGTAGATACCCATGCAACCTTCGTTGAACTGGGTGCTAAGAATAAGCTTGATGTAATATGCCAGAAACCCATGGCCCCTGACTTTCCAACTGCCCGGCAAATGATGAAGGTCACCCGGGATGCGGGTATAAAATATTTTGTGCATGAAAATTACAGGTGGCAACCCCAGTTCAGACGTGTTAAACAACTACTGGACAGTGGAATCATCGGGACTCCTTTCCGTGCTAACACTCAATTTAAAACCGCTTTCCCTGTATTTGAAACCCAACCCTTTCTGGCTGAGCTGGAGCATTTTGCACTGACCGATCAGGGGTCTCATCAATTTGATGTACTGAGGTACCTGTTTGGAGAAGTCCAATCCATATTCTGCCAGATCCAGACCGTTCATCCTGCCATCAGGGGTGAAGATGTGGCCACCAGTGTTCTTCAAATGAAAAGTGGGATGGTCTGTACTCAGGAGATTTCATTCTCTTCCTTGCTGGAAAAGGAGATTTTCCCTCAAACACTCCTCCTGGTCGAAGGAGATCGGGGAAGCATCAGGCTTGATGCTGATTTTAAAATAAGCATCACTACCAGGAAGGGAACTGAAAAAGAGGTCATCCCCATGAAGCATTATCCCTGGCAAACAAATCGCCTGAAACCGGAACCTCCAAGCATTGTAAGTTGTAACCATAACATATTGCAGGATTTACTGGGAAAAGGAAATGCTGAGAACACAGGGAACGACAATTTTCAAACAGTTCGCCTTGTATGGGCTGCCTACGAATCAGCCAAAACAAACCGGGTTATCAATATGGACAAAGATTTTCCCGGAGTCCTTAAAACCTGAACTCCCACATGAGTTCGGTCTATTTGCATAAATAATATGGAGCGAGATAAGGATTTTTCGGATTTCATTTCTCTACGTTCCGGTGATATGGATCTTCTCTATTCCAAAGGAGAGATCAGGCAGATCCGGGTAGAGGGATTTCTGGTATTAAGTTCAATCTATGCTGCAGTGCGCGACAGAAACTGGGGAACAATTGGCCCTGCTATCATCAATGAAAAAATAGGGATACAGCAAAAAGGGTTTAATGTTAACCTCCAGGTAAGATTCAATGCTGAAGATATTCTCTTCGAGGCCCGGATAAATATTATTGCTGAGAAGAATACCCTTTCATACACCATGGATGGGATAGCCCTGTCAAAATTTTATAAAAACCGGATCGGCTTATGTACGCTGCATCCTTCAAAAACATGCAAAGGGAATTTTGTAAAAATAATACATTGTGATGGCCACTCTTCTGAAGGAACATTTCCAACCAGGATCCAGCCTGATCAGCCATTTAAAAACATTGCAGGGGTATCCTGGGATGCAGGAGGATCAATAGATGCCAGGTTACATTATAAAGGAGACGTTTTTGAAATGGAAGATCAGCGAAACTGGACCGATGCCTCCTTTAAAACTTACAGTACCCCCCTGGAATATCCTTTTCCGGTATTCATTCGCAAAGGAACCCGGGTGCAACAATCTGTTACTTTCTCTTTCAATAAGGAAAGTTCCTTTATAAGGAGGAGTATTTCCCAACAAAACACAATAAATATCGAATCTCATAAGCGAGTACCGCTTCCGGATATGGGGATTTCCAGATCTTCAGAGATTGAATCGCTTCCCCAACACATGATAACAGCGTTATCCAACTTAGGATATAACCACTACAGGGTTGACCTGTGGTTAGCCGGTTCACGCTGGCAACATATCCTGGATTCCGCAATAGAAGAGTCCCTGAAACTGAAATGGCCATTGGAGCTTGTACTTCACTTTAGCAGTAATTACGGTGCAAATTTAGATCTATTTCTGGCGCATGCTTCCCGGTCTCATTTGAATATCAATCATTTTCTCGTTTTTGGAGAAAATCATTTATCCGGAGAAAAACTGCTCAGACATGTAGTCCCCCGTTTGAAAAACGAATACCCCGAAGTACCTGTTGGTGGAGGTACAGACGCTCACTTTGCCGAACTTAACAGGAACCATCCCATGACCGGATGGCTGGACTTTATCTCCTACACGATTTGTCCGCAGGTTCATGCTTTTGATGACCTCACCCTGATTGAAAATATTGAAGGACAGGCTGAAACCGTAAGGAGTGCCGCAGCGTTGTTCAACAAACCTGTATCTATTGCTGCGGTATCCCTAAAACCCCGGTTCAATGCAGCATCCACCGAATATACCAATCAACCGGATGATCCCTCAATCCGGCCACCATCTGACATACGTCAGCAAACCGTTTTTGGTGCCGCCTGGACCCTAGGCAGCATAAAACAGTTAATCATGAGCGGAGTCCGGTCAGTTACTTTTTACGAGACGATCGGTTTGCGGGGCTTGTTTCAGGAAGATAAATCTGCAGATCAATTGGAGTTGAAACAGGCCAAACCATTAAAAATGTATCCTGTATACTACCTGTTTAAAGAGATCCTGACCTCGAAAAACTTCATGATGGTGCCTGCTCTTAGCACTGCATTGACAAGATTCGACACGCTTTTTCTTACCCACGATAAACAGGGAAAATTATTCGTGGCCAACTATACAGCATCCGATCAGACAATTTCCGTTTCGGGTTTGGAAGCGAAGGTTTCGTCTTGCTTTGAGTTATCTGAATCAGGTTGGGTCAACTTTTCATTACCTATCCCGGATCTATCAAGTTTTACGATAAAGCCCCATGGTTTATATGTGTTTAATCTTGAACTTTTTCAACTAAACTGATTTCAAAATGAGAAATAAAAGCTTAGGTAAAATAGTACGGATTTCCTCTTTTATAGCTGTTTGTGCTTCTTTGCTTTGTACTCCATCCAGCGTGATAGCGGCAGAAAAGACCTTGATATTTCCCATCCCTCAGCAGATGGAGCTTACCTCTGATCTGTTTGAACTGGACGAGACTATTACCATTGTAGTCCCTGAGAACAAGACTGAAAAGGATCTTTTTCTTGCACATTTTCTGGTAAGAGAGCTTAGTGATAAATACGGTATTGCCTTAAAAATTGAATCCCAAAGCGATATCCCCGAGGGCAGGAAAGTGGTGGTAATGGGCTCAACTGACAATCCATTGATCAAGCAATACTTGCTTGACAACAAGCTGGATGTTACAGATAAGGATCCCGGTCCTGAAGGCTACCTCCTTCATGTAAGCAGCCATAAAATCGTGATTGCAGGTTGGGATGATGCAGGAGCATTTTTCGGGCTGCAGTCTCTGCGACAGTTGATTGATGCCGGTGATGGAGAGGAAGTACAGGGGCTCAGGGTAAGGGATTGGCCAAATCTTCCGTTCAGGGCAATCAGACTATATGTACCCGGACCTGAAAACATCGCTTTCTTTAAACGATTTCTGAGGGATTTTATGGCACTTTACAAATATAATAAGGTGATCATTGAAATGACCAACATGAGACTTGACACTCATCCGGAGGTAAACGCCGGTTGGGTCGATTTTGCAAATGATTTGAATTATTCACGTACCAATAGATTGCATGGGCTTAGGGGCGAACCAAAAGATTCACATCATTATGATGCCGGAGACAGGGTGATCATTGAAAAAAATGAAATAAGGGATATTGTGGATTTAGCTCATGAGAATTTCATAGAAGTTATTCCAGAAATTCCTTCACTTACTCATAGCTTCTATCTTTTAACAAGACACCCTGAATTGGCGGAATATCCCGGGGATTTATGGCCCGACACTTATTGTCCCTCAAATCCTGCTACCTATGATCTTTTGTTTGACGTTCTCGATGAGTATATAGACGTGATACATCCCAGAATGATTCATATCGGACATGATGAATGGAGAATGCCACTGGATGTTTGCCCGCTCTGTAAAGGGAAAGATTACTCAGATCTATATGCTCAGGACATCAACAAAATCTATAATCACTTGTCAGAAAAGGGAATCAAAGTTGCCATGTGGGGAGATCATTTACTGGAAAGTGTTCGCAATGCCGGGCCCAGAGAAACGGTATCTGCAACGGGGTTTAAATATTTACGTCCAGGGGGATTAAGAGCATCAGTGGTGGAAGAATCCATTCCAAAAGATATTCTCATTCTTAACTGGTTCTGGGATGACCAGGCGAAAGACGTTGAACTATTCGATTTTGGATTTACTCAATTATATGGAAATTTTGGAACAGAGATTAAAAATTGGAATGAAAGAATAAAGCATGTAGATGTTATCGGAGGGGCACCCTCCTCCTGGGCTGCAACAAATGAGTATAATTTCGGGAAAGATTTATTGTCTAACTTCGTAGGTTGTTCGAATCTACTTTGGTCAACTCATCAGCTTGATCAGGCAGATCTGGATGCCACTGTTCTGGAATTAATACCTTCAATCAGATCCTACCTGAGGGCTGAAATAATTCCCAGTGAAGATAATAATGTCGTTGAACCCATCGATATCTCTTCATATTTTAACTTTTCAAAAGATTCTAACGTTTTTAATATCGATCTGAGTACCTTAAAATCCGGAGAGGTGTATAACCGTTCAAAGCTGTTTAATCTGGTCAGTTCTGCAGATGTTTCCGGGAATTGTGCGATTGCTGTGGGCTCAATCGGAGTTGGAGATAACCCTCTGCCTAATGAAGCTATAGGAATTCCGATTAATGAAGATGTGAGTAGTCTGATATTCCTGCAAGCATGCGCGCAACAGGCAGAAAACGAAAAATCTTTCTTTAATACGCCAAACTCTTTTGACTCTGCTGATCTGTTGGGCTTTTACGAGATTGTATATGAAGACGGGTTCAAAGTAATTGCACCTGTTCAGTATGGCGTTAATGCACTGGAGTGGAATTCATGGAGAGTAAACAGGGAGAAAACAACCCCAACCATCCAGGATGATTATTGTTACATGGCAGATCCCATTCAATGTTCTTCAAATGAAAAAGACAATCCGATTACTTTCTTCGCTTACGAATGGGTTAATCCGCGTTTCGATAAAAAAATAAAAGAAGTGAATGTATTCGGATCTGTAAATTATCAGTCCATTTCGGATGAGGGTAATTCAGTAACCAAACCCATGCCAGGCAATGCAATCCTTCTGATTGGGATTAGCAAGGTTAAAAAACGTGAACGGTTTATACCTGAATTAATGATTCATAATGAAAATTAGGAGTATAA
>JANTFK010000236.1 GCA_024763595.1 Bacteroidales bacterium
GAGAAAGTAATGATCAATATAGAAAAATACGGAAATACCACAGCTGCCACTATCCCGCTTTGCCTCTGGGAATGGGAATCAAAAATGAACAAGGGAGACAATATTATTCTCTCATCATTTGGTGGTGGTTTTACATGGGGAGCTATTTATTTAAAATGGGCCTATGACGGAAAGAAGAATAATGATTAAGTTTGCATAAAACAGTATAATATGGCAAAAATGGGTGAAACAGAGGTTACCAATAAGATTAATATGATCGGGGTAGGGACAACCATTGAGGGCAATATAACTTCCAGTGAAAATATTCGATTTGACGGCAATCTGAATGGCAATCTGAACACAAAGGGAAAAGTGTTTGTTGGTCAGACAGGGCAGATAATCGGGGAGATCAGGTGCAAGAATTGCGAGATTGAAGGTGTCGTTGAGGGGAAGGTCGTGGTGGAGGAGTTATTATCGCTCCGGGCCATGTCTAAATTGTATGGCGAGATAAAAACCGGTAAACTGGCCATAGAACCGGGAGCCATATTTACCGGAAAATGTGATATGGGTGGAAAAAAAGAAGCCAATCCCGAACCAATCCTCAAAACGAAAGAGGGAAAAGTATAAAACATCCGGGCTAAAGTCCTTTACCCGCTATTCGGGTATGGGCTTCCAGATGATTGTTATTATACTTCTTTTCTACTGGGCCGGCACAAAACTGGATGCCAGGGCTGCCACCGAAAAGCCTGTTTATACGGCTATTCTTACGGTGTTGGGAGTGTTTGCCGGACTCTATATAGTTTTGAAAGATTTTATCTTCAGGAAGGATGATTGAGCGATTGCGCTTCATATGGCAGCTGCTGTTACTTTCCTCCATCCTGCTGATTCTGGGTTTGTTGCTCCTTTCGCGACTTCCCATTCAGTTATCCTCTTATTCTTATCTGGCAACCCTGATTTCTGTGACCGTTATTAACATGGTTGTCTTCCTGCTGATGCACCGGGGGATCGGTGAGAGCGGACGCAAAGGAGGGGCAATTGTATTGACTGGAATCGGAGCCAAATTCCTTCTATATCTGTTATTTATCCTGACTTACTGGCTGATAACAAAAAATCTGGACAAACCGTTTATCGTTTCATTTTTTGCACTATATTTAATCTTCACGTTTTTTCTTGCAATAAGCCTTCTTAAATTGCTGAAAAACAATTAATTATAATTACAGTGAGGCTACGGTTTTTTTCAGTTGTTACTGCTGTTGTTCTGGGAATTTCCCTTGGAATCCCGGGTACCCCACTGATCGGACAGCAAAGGCAGAAACAGGTACACCCGCAGGAGGTGTCCGGCAACCATCTGCAGCAAGACGTCATTCATGAAGAGGCTGAAGGATTGCACGGGGAATCTCACCCTGAGGATTTCAATGTGACGGAATATATCATGGACCATATTGCGGATGCGCATGAATGGCATATCCTGACAATGAAAGACGGACATCATGTAAGTATCTACCTTCCTGTAATTCTTTACAGTAAACAATCGGGCCTTCATGTATTTTCCTCCAGGAACATTGCACATGGTAACTCCTACCAGGGTTTTAAGATGGGCCAGGGAACCACTACAGTAAAGAACAGGGCTGGGGAAATTGTTGAGAAAAGCCTAAAGGGCAAGATCATTGAAGTAGATGAACATGGTGAACCTGTGGAAGCAGGGCTTCCCCTGGATCTTTCTATTACTAAAAATGTATTTATGATGATGTTGTCTGTTATCATACTCCTGGTTGTATTTCTGGGTCTGGCAAGATCTTACAAAAAAGTCGGGATCAGCGAGCCTAAAGGGTTACAGGGATTTATCGAACCGGTCATTGTTTTCATCGAGGAAGATGTGGCCATGCCCAATATCGGAGAGCAGAAATATGCACGTTATATGCCGTATTTGCTGACGATATTCTTTTTTATCATGCTGAACAACCTGATGGGGCTGATTCCTTTTTTCCCTTTTGGAGCCAATGTTTCGGGTAACATAGCAGTAACCATGGTACTGGCCATATTTACTTTTCTGATTACCACGTTCAGCGGAAACAGAGGCTACTGGCAACACATTTTTAATACCCCGGGAGTTCCGGTGTGGCTGGCTCCCATTATGATACCTGTGGAGATCATCGGCATGTTTACGAAGCCTTTTGCACTGATGGTCCGTCTTTTTGCAAACATTACAGCGGGGCATATTGTTGTCCTGAGCCTGATTTCCATGATCTTCATATTCAAATCGGTGTATATGTCAATACCCTCCATGGTGATGGTGTTGTTCATGGATCTCATTGAAATACTGGTAGCCTTTTTACAGGCATATATATTTACATTATTATCAGCATTGTTTATTGGAATGGCGATGCCGGAGCATCACCATGATTAATTATTCACTTAATATCTGTTTATTATGACTGGTACATTAGCAGGAATCGGAGCAGGACTGGCCGTTATCGGAGCAGGTCTCGGGATCGGAAGGATCGGAGGATCAGCAATGGATGCCATTGCACGTCAGCCGGAAGCCACTGGTAAGATCCAGACAGCTATGATTATCGCAGCTGCACTGGTTGAAGGTGTTGCACTGTTTGCCGTTGTGGTTGCCATGATGGGAAACTAGTCTGAAAACTTGAACAGGCCTGCAACGGTTGGTTGCAGGCCTTTCTTAAAAAAACATTTAAATACGAAATAAAAATGGATCTAGTAACACCGGGCATAGGAATGATATTCTGGTCGACCCTTTTCTTCCTTATCCTGTTATTTATTCTTGGAAAATTTGCCTGGCCCGCTATTTTGACTGCAGTAAAAGCAAGAAATGAGAGTATTCGTAGCGCACTGGATGCAGCGAATAAGGCAAAAGAGGAAATGGCGAAGCTGGAGTCTGATAACAAGAAGATCCTTGCTGAAGCCAAAGCTGAAAGAGAGGCCATGCTGAAGGAGGCCCGGCAGGTAAAGGATAAACTTATCGCCGATGCCAGGGAACAGGCTTCGGTGGAGGCAAAAAAACTGGTGAAGAGTGCAAGGGAGTCAATCCGGTCTGAAAAAGCAGCCGCCCTGAACGAGATGAAAGAACAGATGGCCATGCTCTCCCTGGAAATTGCTGAGAAAATTTTACGTTCGAAGCTGAAGAACGAAAAAGCCCAGCAGGAACTGGTTAACAAATTAATCAACGAGGCTGACCTGAATTAGTAAGCTTATGAATGAGAGCCAGATATCTGTACGTTATGCGAAAGCACTTTTTCAAAGCGCTTCTGAAAAGAAGTTGTTAAAACGCGTACAGGATGATATGGAAATGCTTGCGGAAATTTGTAAACTGAAGGAGTTCCAGTATATGCTTGCCCAGCCATCGCTGGAAACCAGTAAGAAGTGCAAGATCGCAGAATCAATATTTGCCAGGCATTTTTCGGAACTGTCGCTTTCTATGGTGATCCTTGTCATTAGAAATAAGCGGGAACTGTTCCTTTCCGGAATAGCGAGGTACTTCGGGGATCTTTACCGTAAGGCCATGGCTATTCGCAAGGCAACGTTGATTACCGCCCATGAGGTGGATGAAAAAATTCTGAAGCAGATCGGGGAGCTGATCAGGAAAGCTTATCAGGCGGAAGTTGAGATGGCTGCTGTCGTGAATAAAAATATAATTGGTGGGTTTGTACTTACCGTAGAAGACCGGCAGTATGATGCAAGTGTTTCCGGTCAGTTGCGAAAAATGAAGAAACAACTGCTTAAATCAAGTTTTGAAAAGAGATAGCATATGTCACAGATTAAGCCTTCCGAAGTATCGGAAATCCTTAAGAAGCAAATTGAAGGATTCAAGAGTGATGTTGAATTAGAAGAGGTAGGAACCGTACTCCAGGTTGGGGATGGTATTGCCCGGATTTACGGATTGAACAGTGTCCAGGCAAATGAACTGATTGAATTTGACAGTGGTGTGATGGGTATTGTACTGAACCTGGAGGAGGATAATGTGGGATCTGTATTGCTGGGATCTTCCGAGCTGATCAAAGAGGGTGATTCAGTCAAACGCACAAAAAGAATTGCTTCCATCAATGTGGGAGAACCCATTGACGGGAAAGGACCCATTCGTGGTGAAATGATTGAGATGCCGCTGGAGAGGAAAGCCCCCGGGGTGATATACCGGCAACCGGTAAGTGAACCTTTACAGACCGGCTTAAAGCCCATCGATGCTATGATCCCCATTGGCAGGGGACAGCGTGAGTTGATCATTGGGGACAGGCAGACCGGTAAAACAGCCATTGCCATTGATACAATTATCAACCAGAAGGAGTTCTTTATAAAAGGTGAACCGGTCTACTGTATTTATGTGGCCATCGGTCAAAAAGGATCTACAGTAGCCAATATTCAGAAAACACTGGAGGAATCCGGAGCCATGGATTATACGGTGATTGTTTCTGCCACAGCTTCAGATCCTGCTGCACTTCAATTTTATGCGCCCTTTGCAGGTTGTTCCATCGGTGAATATTTCAGGGACACCGGAAGACCGGCGCTGATTATTTATGATGACCTTTCAAAACAGGCTGTTTCTTACCGTGAAGTATCACTGCTGTTGCGGAGGCCTCCGGGAAGGGAAGCTTATCCGGGGGATGTATTTTACCTGCATTCACGCCTGCTTGAACGTGCTGCCAAAATCATTCAGTCCGATGAAATTGCAAAAAACATGAATGATCTTCCGGAACAGTTAAAGCCGATGGTTAAAGGGGGAGGATCCCTGACGGCCCTTCCCATTATTGAAACACAGGCGGGTGATGTTTCCGCCTATATTCCCACCAATGTTATCTCAATTACAGATGGTCAGATATTCCTGGAATCCAACCTGTTTAATGCAGGTGTGCGCCCTGCCATCAATGTAGGTATCTCAGTTTCAAGGGTAGGTGGGAATGCACAGATCAAATCCATGAAGAAGATTGCGGGGACATTGAAACTTGACCAGGCCCAGTTCCGGGAACTGGAAGCCTTTTCAAAATTCGGATCAGACCTTGATGCTGCTACCATGGCAGTGCTGGATAAAGGACGTAAGAATGTTGAGATCCTGAAGCAGAATCAGTATGCTCCCATGACTGTGGAGAAGCAGGTGGCCATTATCTACTGTGGAACACAGGGATTACTTTCAGATATTCCGGTGGAAAAGATAAAAGAGTTCGAGCAGGAATTTCTGGATTACATGGAACTGAAACACAAGAAGACTCTTAAGGAACTTTCCGGGGGAAAACTTACACGGGAGATCACAGATATCCTGGAGGAGGCTGCAAAGGAGATTGTGGAGAAATTAAAATAACACCACATGGCAAGTTTGAAGGAGATCAGGGAACGCAAAGCATCGGTGGCTTCCACCAGGCAAATAACCAGTGCCATGAAGATGGTTTCTGCTGCCAAACTCAAAAAGGCTCAGGATGCCATTATTCAGTTCAGACCATATGCGGAGAAGCTTCAGGAGATCCTGGCAAGCGTGGGTGATGCCATGAAGGATGATGAGGACAACCAGTATGCGCAACAGAGGGAGAAAGAAAAAATACTTCTGGTTTTGATCACTTCAAACAGGGGATTGTGCGGTGCCTTTAATTCCAATGCCATTAAGGCAACCATTCACACTGCACTGACAAGTTACGGTGAACAGATGATGGCAAGACAGGTCGACTTTGTAGCCATCGGGAAAAAGGGAAATGAATTCCTGCGAAAGAAAGGCTACAATGTAATCTTTGACGGGTCCGATATTTTTGATGACCTGACTTTTGACCGGATTTCCACCATTGCCAAAATGATCATGGGCCTGTTTACCGAAAAGGAGTACGATCATGTGGATGTGATCTATAACCAGTTTAAAAATGCTGCCACCCAGATTCTTACAGTTGAGCAATACCTTCCCATCAAAGCGGAACAGTTGGCTGAGGAGATGGGATCCCCCTCAAACATCGATTATATTTTTGA
>JANTFK010000237.1 GCA_024763595.1 Bacteroidales bacterium
CAGGTAGCCGGTGATCATTTTACGGTATTGGTGATCATCATATTTGGTTCTCCCGATGCCCAGGACAGCGAATTTCTCCGGCAACAACTCCAGCTTCTGCAACTCAGTGAGTGCAGGGATCAGCTTCCTCCGGGTAAGGTCCCCCGAGGCACCGAAAATAATCAGAATATGATCAGAAGTCTTTTGCATGATCATGCTGCTTTACGATACACCGTTTCCCTGCCTTTCTTCATCGCATGTATCTCCTATTTTAACCTGACCCTGTATAATGTTGAGCGGGCAGTCACATAAATCTCCCGCTCCCTGGGGCCAAAAGCCAGGTTGGTAGCGGGAATGGGAATTCCGATGGTACCCAGTAAGGTCCCTGCCTTATCCACCACCAGGATACCCCCCGGACCGGTCAGAAAGAGGTTCCCGTTCCGGTCCACCTTCATTCCGTCCGGAGAGCCGGGCAGGGAAGGGTCAACGATGGAAAAAAAGAGATCCCTGGCCACAACCTTACCATCACCACCCAGGGTATACCGCAACCATTGCATCTGGTTCACCATTTCACCATCAACCATACCGGTTTCCATGTTTGCCACATAAAGATAGTGCTCATCCGGTGAAAGTGCTATCCCGTTGGGCCCCGAGAGGGTACTGTCTACCAGCTTCAGTCTGCCCCTTTGCCACCTGAATACGCCATTAAAGGGTAACTCTTTTTCCGGATCATCGTTCCGGCCCTCCAGTCCCCAGGGAGGATCTGTAAAAAAGAGCGATCCGTCGGATGAGCGGCAAAGATCATTGGGACTGTTTAACTTTTTGCCGCGGTAACTGTCCACCAGCACCTCTGACTCACCTTCCGGGGAATAGCGGGTTATACTCCTGCTCCCGTGTTCACAAGCCAGCAGGGAGCCATCCGGCTCAAAAAGTAATCCATTGGAATGCCCGCTGGGCTGCCGGAAGGTATCATACTTTTTCCCGTTCCACCTGTAAATGATACTGGCAGGAATATCACTAAAAACAAGATAACCATCAGGATGCCACACAGGGCCTTCGGTAAATTCAAAACCTATCCCCATTCTTTCAACCAGGGTCTCTTCCGGAATTACATCCCGGAAGCGGTCACTGACCGGAAAAAACTGACCAACAGGATGCACCTCTTCCCTGGATGTACATCCTGTCAGCATCCATCCGGTTAAAAAAAATATCATGATGTTCCTGCTCATCATCTGGCGTCTCTTACTATTCCGCTGGCTGATCTAAGTAATACCGAAGATAAGAAAAATGGATCGATCCCGGCCTGCAAAAAGTCAACAACAGGGTATTACCCCTGTTCTTCCTCCTCCGGTGGCCTGAATATGGAAGTTTCGGAGTGGTTTTTCATTTTCTTCATCCCCATCAGGTATAATACGGCCACATAAGGAACAAACATAAGTAGAAGCCAGTTCACCTTCACCATCAGGATAAAATCATAGATCCCGTGCAGCAGGATGGGAAAAAGCAGCGCCTTCCACAAATATTCCTGTTTCAGTTCCTTATACATCCTGGCGATACCCAGGTAATACCCCATGGTAATACCAAAAAGTGCATGTGCAGGCACAGCTGTAACACCGCGGACCAGTGCGGTCTCCATACCTCCCTCCATCACATAAAGGATATTCTCAACCATAGCAAATCCCAGTGAGACAAAGACGGCATAAACAATCCCATCAAACTTCTCATTGAAACTGGGGCTCTTCCAGACCAGCAGGTAGAGTGCCATGAGCTTAAAAACCTCTTCGGTGCTACCCGCCACAACGAAAGCCTGGTAGAGTGCTGACCACACCCTTCCGCCCGATGGCATAACTGCAGAGAGTATCCGTTCCACAAAGATCACAGGAAGCACGATAAGCATTCCCGATAACAGCGATTTGATAAGTAACCCCAGCGGCTCTTTTTCATACTTATCCCTGAAATAGACATAGAAGAGGATGATGAAAACGGGGGCAATTGAAGCAAGCAGGATGGCCATGGTTACCAGGTAAAAGGTGACCGGCGCATGTACCCGTTCATGGGAACGCTATAGTAACCATATCCCTGGTTCATGTTAACAGAAGCCCCTATGGTTACGTGATCCCCCATCTTGTAGGTAGCTCCCAGTGAGATATTATCCATGGGATAAGCAGCCAGCGGAGTACCTGCAAGGAGAAGTGGGCCCATGGGAAGCAGCTGTTTGACACCACTCCCGTGCAGGAGCAGCCTTTCACTCATCCTGTAAGAAGCTGCAGCGAAAACCGCCAGGCCCGAAAAAGAAGCGGGGTTAAGGGTTTCACCTGTCACCACCGGGTTAAATCCCTGGTAGTGTGTAACCATCATGCCTCCGTGCAACGACCATCTGTTGGTGAGCGGCATGGTCACTGACGGAGCTGTGTAGAACATCATTCCGGAACCCACACCCCGCATATGGGAAAAGGTGGTTCCCAGCGTCAGGTCCCACGATCCCCGTAAACCGGGTTCCTGCAGCACGGCTTCCTGCAGCTCCGGCTCCTGTAAGTCCGGTTCCTGCAGAGCAGATCCCTCTGTGCCGGACTCCTGCTTAAGCCTGATCACCTCCTCTTCCGCATCCTGTCCGGACAGCGTGGTGACTGCAAAGATGAGTGCCAGTATGGGAATGACCAATCGCATAAAAGGGTATTAAAGTAACTTTTACAAATATAGTAAACTATTGAAATAGCATTGTGCAAAAGTCACAGCATTGTTAAGCGGTACTGTGATTGATTTCCTCCTCCACGAATGCCCCGAATCGTTTGTATTGTTGGTAGCGTGAGGCATACAGTGAGACCATGCCGGGATCCGGGTGATACTCGGTCTCAAATCCGCTCCCCATGGCTGCCTGGGCCTCGGGGACAGAAGCATAGACACCTGCAACCACTGCGGCGGCCATGGCTGTTCCAAGTGCAACAGCCTGTTCGGAACGGGCCACTTTGATAGGTTTATTCAATACATCGGCTACAATCTGCATCACCAGCGGAGATTTTTTCGCTACACCTCCCAATGCAATGATTCCATCAATACGGACACCTTCACTTATAAAGCGGTCCACAATCATTTTTGCCCCAAAGGCAGTGGATTCGATCAGGGCCCTGAATATTCCGGGAGCATCGGACCCCAGGGTCAGCCCCATAATGGCTCCCTTCAGATTTGGATTGGCATCGGGCGTCCGGCGACCATTCATCCAGTCAAGGGCCAGCAACGATGATTCCTCCGGATTGATCTTCTCTGCAGCAGCACTGAGTTCGGCAATCATCTGCTCCGATGTCTCGCGCCGCATCTGCTCTTTTAACTCCTCATCCAGATCCTGCAGCCTGGCCACCACATGATCCACGGGCCACATCAACATCTTGCTGAACCAGGCATAGATATCTCCGAATGCTGACTGACCGGCTTCCAGCCCGATCATACCCGGTACTATGGATCCATCTACCTGTCCGCATATCCCTTCAACCAGATTATTCCCCACCTCTCCGGCAGGAGCGATGATCATATCGCAGGTGGATGTACCCATCACCTTGCTCATGTAATAGGGCTCAATCTCTGCGCCAAGGGCTCCAAGATGGGCATCAAAGGCACCGGCCCCGATACTTACCGTATTGGGCAACCCGAGTTTTTCAGCCCACTCATCACTGATGGTTCCGACCTGTACGTCGCATGTGTAGGTATCACTGAACAAACGTTCCTTCAGTCCGCCCAGCAAGGGATCGAGCCTAACCAGGAACTCTTCATCAGGAAGACCATCAAAATTCTGGTGCCACATGGCCTTGTGCCCTGCAGCACACCGGCTCCGTTTTAGCTTCAGTGGATCAGTATCGCCCACCAGCAGTGCCGGGATCCAGTCACAATGTTCCACCCACGACCAGGCCGCCTCCCTCACTTTCCGGTCTGTCCGCAACACATGCAGGATCTTCGCCCAGAACCACTCAGGGCTGTAAATGCCCCCTTCAAATCTGGTATAATCTTCGCCCCCCCACGACCGGGCCATTGTATTGATCTCCTCCGCTTCCTTCAGCGCAGTGTGGTCCTTCCAGAGTATGAACATGGCATTGGGATTCTCCCCGAACCCGGGTTTCAACGCCAGTGGTGTTCCTTCCCTGTCCACAGCCACAGGTGTTGATCCTGTCGTGTCAACAGAAATACCCACCACCTGCCCCGCCACACCTTCCGGGCACTGTCTGAGGGCTTCCCGGACAGATATCTCCAGCCCTTCCAGGTAATCCAGCGGGTGCTGGCGGAACTGGTTTCCGGCCGCATTACAAAACATGCCTTTTTCCCAGCGGGGATAATGAAACACATGACTGCCCATCTCCTTCCCGTTCTCCGTATTCACTACCAATGCCCTAACCGAATCGGTTCCATAGTCAATGCCTATTGTATACTTTGTCATAATAATAGGTTAAATATTTACAATCCTTTTGCCAGATGATAGTAACACTCATTCCAGCGCAACTCTTTTTTTACAGATGAAAGCGTGGTATGCCTGTCGATCATTAAACACTCAATCCCGGCGATCTCTGAAAAATCTTCCAGGTGTTCCCGTCCAACTGCTGTGCTGAAACCGGTATGATGGGCACCACCCGCCAGGATCCATGCCCCTGCTGCCACCTCCAGGCCGGGTTCGGGTTCCCACACTACCCTGGCAACAGGCAACCTGGGTAGCGGTTCGTCAGGCGGGACCACCCGGCAGGGATTCACGACCAGCCTGAAACGGTTTCCCATATCCACCAGGGAGGCATTGATCCCGGAACCCGCCGGCACACCGAAAACCAGGCGGGCCGGATCGGCTTTCCCGCCGATTCCCAGCGGGTGGACCTCCAGGCGTGGTTTGCCTTCTGCAATGGAAGGACACACTTCCAGCATATGGGCTCCCAGGACCTTTGTCCCTTCGGGATGAAAGTGGTAGGTATAATCCTCCATAAAAGAGGAACCTCCTTTGATTCCCTGACCCATCACCTTCATGGCCCTGACCAGTGCAGCTGTTTTCCAGTCGCCCTCTGCACCAAAGCCATACCCGCTGGCCATCAGGCGTTGAACAGCCATCCCGGGCAACTGGGTAAGTCCGTGCAGATCCTCAAAAGTGGTGGTAAAAGCAGAAAATCCACCCGCCTCCAGGAAATTACGCATGCCTTTCTCAATCCGTGCAGCCTCTCTTAATGATTCCTTCAGCCCGTTATCCGACATTGCATTACCAGTTAACCGGTACAGTGATCTATATTCTTCAAACAGATCGCTGATCTCATCATCGGTCACCCCGTTCACCAGATCCACCAGGTCACCAACACCATAGCCGGATACTGAGAATCCAAACTGGATCTGAGCCGACACTTTATTCCCTTCTGTCACGGCTACCTCCCGCATATTGTCGCCAAACCGGGCAACCTTTGCCCCCTGCCAGTCAGACCACGCGGCAGCGGCCCTGATCCAGGTACCGGTTTTTTCCTGAACAGCCGGGTCAGCCCAGTGACCCACCACAACTTTCCGCTCCAATCCCAGTCTTGATGCCATGAAGCCAAACTCCCTGCCCCCATGGGCAGATTGATGAAGGTTCATATAATCCATGTCGATGGCCGACCACGGTATATCCCTGTAAAACTGGGTATGCAGGTGCATAAAGGGCCTGGTAAGCGCCTTCAGGCCTGCAATCCACATTTTGCCCGGGGAAAAGGTATGCATCCATACAATCAATCCGATACAATGCCCTGCCTGATTGGCCTCCCTGCAGAGGGAGAGTATGGCTTCCGGGGTTGTTAATGTTTCTTTACAAATGATCTTTACAGGAATGGTTTTACTGCTGTCCAGGGCTGCTGCCACCTCGCGGGCATCCCTGTTTACCTGTTTCAGGGTCTCCTCCCCGTAAAGATTCTGACTCCCTGTAACAAACCAGGCTTCTAATTCACTCAGGTTTTTCATATCCATAGG
>JANTFK010000238.1 GCA_024763595.1 Bacteroidales bacterium
AAAATCCCGGAATGCTTCAAACGGTGGACATGCTGGTTGTTATCGGACTGCTCCTGGTGGGTGTGGGGCTCTTCCTGGGGCTATTTACCAGGATGTCGGCTGCCGGAGGGGCATTCCTGATCCTCTTGTTCTATATAGCCAATCCACCTTTTATAGGTTATCTTAGCGAGACAACCGCTGAGGGACATTACCTGCTGGTGAATAAACAGCTGATCGAACTGATGATGCTGCTCATCTTTATTTTTCTGCCCCGGGAATTTTCCTGGAGTTTGGACAGATTGATCGCAAGGGTCAGACAGCATGCAGGAGCCCGGCCGTATGCAAGGATCAGACAGAGCAAACCGGGGAACCCGAAAGCGCATCCTGAAGGAGAAAAGGCCGGAGATGCCGGAGATGCCGGAGATGCCGGAGATGCCGGAGATGCCGGAAGCCAGCCCGTTATGACGCACAGCATGAAACGCAGGGAGGTGCTCAGGGATCTTCTTTCCCTTCCCTTTGCAGGGGGATTTGCATGGATGGCGTTCAGGAAAAAACAGTGGGAGAGCTTTGAAGAACGTACCCTGGTAAGCAATCCCAGCAGGGTTGATGCCATTTCCGGTGCAACGTCCCGGGCACAGTTTGCCACACTGGATCAGCTGAAACAGAAAGTGCCCCGGGGCAAGATCAAAGGATATGAGATCAGCCGCCTGATCTGCGGCGGGAATCTTATCAGCGGCTACGCCCACTCCAGGGACCTGATTTATGTTTCCGGCCTGGTTCAGCGTTATTTCAGTGACGAGAAGGTAATGGAAACATTTAAGCTATGTGAGGCGGCGGGTATTAATACGATGATCGTCAGGGTGGATAACAATACCCTCAGGGTGCTGGAGAAATACCGGAAACGCAACGGAAATATGCAGTGGATCGCCCAGTGTAAGGCGACTGATGAGGATTTTCAGTCAGATATTGACGCTGCAGTGGCCAACGGGGCCATCGGGGTATATCTTCACGGCGGGGTTTGCGACCAGTATGTAAGGAAGAACCGCGTGGATTTCCTGCTTACCTGTCTTGAATACATGAAGAAGCATGATCACCTGATTTGCGGACTGGCCGGACACGACCTGCGGGTCATTATGGAAGCCGAGAAACACGGCCTTGCCCCCGACTTCTATATGAAGACCCTCAACAGCGGTAATTACTGGACTGCAGGTCCGCACCTGATCAACGATGCCGGGTGGAAGCCGGACCCCGGAAGCATTGTGGAACCGGAATACGGGGCGGATTCACATGACAACATCTGGTCGGTTACTCCCGAACAAACCGTGGAATTTATGAAAGGGGTGGAGAAGCCCTGGATCTCCTACAAGGTCCTGGGTGCCGGTGCTATTCCGCCTGAGGAGGGATTTCAGTACGCTTTTTCGGGCGGTGCCGATTTTGCATGTGTGGGTATGTTTGATTTCCAGGTGGTGGAAGATGCCAATATTGTCAGCGATGTACTGGCTGGCATAACGGAACGCACAAGGCCATGGAGAGGCTGACCGTTTAAGCTGCCGGACGCAACCTGCCTCCCTGTTTTTTCATCTTACGGTAAATAATCTGTTTGTATCATGAAACACCATCTGTTCCGGCCTCTGTTTATGCTGGCCATGCTCGCGCTTGTTCCGGCATGTGAATTATTTGAACAGCCGGTTGAAGAACCAAACAAAATCGAACTCAGGAAGAAATCGGCTGAGATCATACAGGCCGATCAGCAGTTTGCTTTTGAACTCTTCCGGGAAGTGATCTCCCTCAGTGATCAGGAAAATGTTATGATCTCCCCCCTCAGTGTATCGTATGCCCTGGGAATGACATATAACGGAGCTGCGGGCACCACGCGCGATGCGTTTAATGATGTGCTCCATTTCGGCGACCTGACCAGCCAGGAGGTGAATGAAAGCTATAAGGATCTGATGGATCAGCTTGTACATCTGGACGAACTGGTTGAGTTTTCCATTGCCAACAGCATCTGGTACAGGGAAGGGTATCCTGTGCTGGAACAGTTCATTACTACCAACCAGGATTACTTTGATGCAGCGGTGAAAGCACTTGATTTCTCTTCTCCCGGTGCGGTGGATATCATCAATAACTGGATCGAGGATAAAACCAATGATAAAATACAGGATATGCTGGATTATATCCCTGCCGATGCAGTGATGTACCTGATCAATGCCATCTATTTCAATGCCAAATGGAAATACGAATTCGATCCTGAGGAAACCTATAGCAGTGCATTTCACCTGGAGGATGGGAATGTTTCCGATGCAGATTTCATGGTTATTAACGGCAATTTCAACTATACGGAAAATGAGGATTTTACCGCAGTTGAACTGCCCTATGGCGACAGCACATTCAGTATGGTGATCATGCTCCCTTCCGGGGAGAACCGGGTGGATGACCTGGTGGAAGAAATGGATGTGCCTGCCTGGGATTCCTGGTTTGAAAATACTGTATCTCAGCATGTAGAGATCGAAATTCCAAAATTCAAATATGAATTCAAGGATTTGCTCAACGAGCCCCTGATCAACCTGGGACTGGGTGTTGCTTTTGGGGGAGGAGCCAATTTCTCCGGGATCACAACCGCTGCAGAACTCTATATCTCACGGGTGATTCACCAGACCTTCATTGATGTGAGGGAGGAGGGAACGGAAGCCGCAGCCGCCACCATTGTGGAACTGAGAGAAACCGCCATGCCTGTTACGCCCAGGTTCAGGGCTGACAAACCATTCCTGTACGTGATCCGGGAGAATTCCACCTCTGCCATCCTGTTCATGGGGAAGCTGGGGAGGCCGGTTTATTAAAAAGGGATCGTTCCACCCCCGACTATCTGCAATCCACGTTCTTTAAGGAATGAGGGCTTCATGCCACATATTCAGGATCTAACTTAAACAGCTCTGCAATGGACCATTCGTCAAATGGAGTGGACATCAGCTCATTGCCGAGAATTCCCCGGATCTCAAAATCGAATTTCATGGTCTTCTCATTGTAATGAACATGGACTCCGTAACGCTTACCCTGGAGATCCTTCCCAGTGAAAGCACTCCTCCCCTGCATTCTTCGCAAGCAGTGTTTCTTGCTCACGTCTGTTTTTATACTCAGCATACATTGGCCGGACAACCTGGCCCCTAAACTTCCAAATTTCCATTTTAATTTTCGTTCCTGTAGGAGCTCAGGCATTTCTTCGGAGCTGGGCTTACGACTACCGGTGACGAGTCGCTCCTGAATATATCTTTGCCAATCAGCCTCAACCTCCTTCACCTTCATTAATCAGCTCATTCATAGCATAAACCAGATGACCCCTGTCACCGTGGGCCAGGGTAGCTCTCTAATCAATCGGACCGAAATAACTTTCAATTTTTCTTCTTGTTTTGGCCCTTGGCACCCGAAGGCCACGCTCAATCTCAGAGATAGTGGCAGAGCGTAACATTGGTGAGGCAAGATCCTCTATCCGGAGGCCCTTACGACTTCGTGTAGTACGTAAATCTGTCAGTGGATATTTAGCAATCACCTTTGACACTTTGCATACTCGAACACTTCAGTATACGTGCCGGGGGTGATTACCCAGGGAAAGTGAGATTCAATTATGACTTAGATATACGTCATTTAATCGAAAAATCCTACGAAATCATTCGTATTATTTCAACAATTCTGAGCTTCTTTCATCAGGCAGGATAGTGTACCGCTAAGCAGAGATAAAGGATTTGCCCATTCCTAAGTCTAAAATTGATGCCAATCTACCTAAGAATATGACACAGTATCCCAGGTGATAGTAATTTTAGTTTCCAATACGATTTAGAATATCCCCCGATCCAGTTTCCCTTTTTCTGGATTTCAGCTCCCTATTGCCCAACTTTTTGGAGTAAGACAGCCTGACAACCCTTGAATCCATATCAACAAATATCCTTTGATTCAGTCCGAGCTCCGGCATATTAATTTCTGTGTCAAACCAGGGCTCATTCAGTATATTGGAAATATTCAGACTTAGCATTCCCAGGTTATTTCTAAACTCCTTCTGGAAACCGAAATTCAAAATTTCCCTTGAGCTATTTATCGCAATACCCCGTCGGTCTTTTTAGTAATACCGAAAGTATAACTCGAAAGAATAGTCTTTAGGGAGTTTAAAAATTTGGCTTGAGAATACATCAAATTTCTTTTGATTGATCTCAATCATTGTCCCCATATAAATACTCTCCAACCAGGTTATGTAACCGTTTATGATATTCCGCATGGTCCACCAGTTGGTGATCTTTATGGGAAGCGAAATAGAAAGGCTGTAAATATCTTCTTTGTCCAGATTCACTGTGGTTAATAACAGCAGGTCTGAATCCGGTGATTGTATAGGTTGAAATCGTTGGATGGAATTTTTTATCCTGGTGTATTGAAGTGATACCAGCAATTTCTTATAGCTGTAATCGGTTTTCACAGAGCTTGAAATAGCCGGTAAAAGATCAATATTACCTGTCAAGTATGTAGTAGGACCCATAAGGATTACCCATGGTGCAAGCTCACCAAAGCCAGGCCGGGATATCCTCTTGTTGAATGCCAATACCAGGCTGTTGTTTTCATTGAACTGTCTGGAGAAGAACAGGGTTGGAAACAGGTTCCCGAAATTCCTTGTGAAATCTGATTCCGAGGATCCCATATTAAGTTCCGTAAAGGTATGCTCATACCTCAGTCCGGCTTTTATGGCGGTTTTGTCGTTGAAATTGTATTCGATGGATCCGTATGCTGCCCGAATGATCTCTTTCATATATGCTTCCACTGAAAAGAACGGATCCGTTATCCAGGCACCATCTATGAAGTTCTCTGCAAGTATAGTGTTAGTAACATGTGAATATGCACCTTTGCCCCCCGCTTTAAACATTAACTTATCATTGAAAGTTAAGGTATAGTCGGCTTTGCCGACCCATATATTCAGGGGGGTTTTTTTGTCGATGGTGAGCTCCTCCTTACGAAGCTCCTGTCCCCCTTCCAGAATGAATGTGGTCAGGTAATCCTGGGGCTGGTGAACGTAATTCCTGATATAATCAACATCAAAGTTCAGGATATGATGGCTGTTTATTTTATGCTGTATATTAATGTTTCCCAGGTATTGGTTTCTGTGATTTTGTTCATTACGTATTGCCACACTTGAGGTATCCAGTCCCGGTTCAACCATAAATAATCCATCATCCTCTTGTACCTGTGACCAGTTTCTTTCATAAAAGGTTCCCAATAGACCAACGACCGTATTATCAGTGAGGTAATAGTCAATCCCCACTCGCCCGGTGTGGAGGTTTACCATGTAGTCACGTATGCTACTGTTTTCAGTTTCAAGGGTGTATTCGGGATGCTCATTGATCCTGCTCATATCAACATATTGAATGCCATTGTTGTGATTAAAATTATAATCACCATAGATATTTATCTTTTTCTTCCGGTAGTTAAAATTGCCTCCGGACATTATCCTTTCCTGTCTGCCATAACCAAGTGTTGCGGATAATATTCCGTTTAATCCTTCATATTCATTCTTTATCAGGACAATATTAATGAATCCCGCATCGCCTTCAGCGTCAAAATTGGCCGGGGGGGTGGTGATCAGTTCCAGCTTTTCGATATTGCTGGCCGGCATCCCGTCAAGCATTCCAAAGACAGCAGACATGGGCATCCGGGTCATTTTCCCGTTAATCATCACAGAAACGCCGCTCTTGCCCCGAAGATTCAGAGCACTGTTCTGTCTATCCACAAACACCCCCGGAGATTTTTCCAGGATCTCAAGGGCTGTATTCCCTGCCATGGTGGCACTGCTTTGTACATTCACCTCAAGCCGGTCAATCTTTTGAACATAAAGTGGTTTTTTGGTCTTGATTGTGACTTCTTCCAACTTAGTAACATCTTCGGCTACAGTAAGTATGGGAACCTGAATCACATTAT
>JANTFK010000239.1 GCA_024763595.1 Bacteroidales bacterium
CTGGAATCCGAAAAGAATGTGGGTCTCCCTGTCATAAAAGATACTGTATTCAGAGATTCCGTTCTCCTTCAATAATTTAACCAGCTCCGGCCATATCTCGTTGTGTCGTTTGGTATATTCTTCGATCATACCCGGATTCAGCTGCATCTTGAATGCCACACGTCCGTACATGTTATCTTCTTTAGTTTAAGTTGATTACAAAAGTTGATAGGATCAGAACCACAATCCCGATCACAAGGATCACAATGGTCCTTCGGGAAACCCCTTTCCACTCCTTCAGGAAGAGCCCCCAGATGTTACTCATGGCAATTACCAGGGCCATCAGGATGCTCCATGAGAATGCTTGCATGCTTTCCGGGACCTGGCTTTTTCCCATGCCGTAAAAATGGAACTGCAGGAACCAGAGCAAGCCGGCCAGGAAAGTAAAAGCGATATTATTGAGGAACACCCTCCCTGAAACTGAAACGTAATCCTTATATGTTTTGTTCTTGATGTTCAGCGTGACGCAGTAGACAAGATTTACCATAAATCCACCCATCAGAATGAAGATCAGTGTGGGATTGCTTACAAAAAGGGGGTTTGTATTGTATTTTGCAGCTGCTTCTTCGATGGGTGCACCACTGGCATAACCATATGCAAAAGCCGCACTCATGATACCCGAAAGGATGGCGATGGGAATTCCTTTTTTAAGGGAAAAATCTTTAACTGCAGCCTTTCGCTCCTCATCAGAAAGATTTTTATTCTTCAGGATACCTGCATAACCGATAATGGCGATACCGGCAAGAGCCACTGCCACACCAATGAGCGTAAGGATACCGGCGCGCGAAGCAAAAAGATTTTCGCCGGCAACAATGGCAGGGATCAATGTACCCAGGGCAGCCACCAGCCCAAGTACCAGGCTCTGTCCGAGTGCCACTCCCATATATCTGATACTGAGTCCGAAGGTCAATCCTCCCACACCCCAGAAAGCGCCGAACATCAGGGTGAGCCACTTGGCCGAAGAGGGAGCCTCCCGGATGATGTCCAGCAAAGTACCATGAGGTACAGTCAACCAGGCAGCAACCCATGGCGCTATCAGCCATGCTGCCACACCCTGCATGATCCAGTAAGATTCCCAAGACCATTCCTTTACCTTCTTAAAAGGTACATAAAAGCTGGCAGCTGCCACGCTTCCGATCAGTATAAGAAGAATACCGTACATAAAGTATTGGTTTTAAGGTGCATAAATAAAATTTATCTTTTACAGAAGACTATCAAATGTAGTGCAATCTCCAACGTATATCAATAGATAATTTGGACAATTGTTTGCACAAAATGAGACTGCCGGAATCGTGGTATTAACCCTGAACATTGATGGTACGAACAGCTTTTCCGTCATGAAAATGGTATCCTGACAGGATGAATCATTGTTTTCCCATGGATTATTCTATAAATTGCGTTGCGGGCAAGTGTGCACATGTGCACACGGATGCAAAGTGAAACAGGCAGGATTGTTGGAATCTTTCTTCAAATATGTAAATCCGGGACAGGAAGATATGGATTGGGGACTTTTCCTGAATTGTGTCGGCAAAGCAGACATCGAACCGGGGGTGATATATCCTCCAACCTCCCATCCTTCTGGCTATTATTTTACTTTCGAGAATGGCAGGGTGTTAAATGAATATCAGATTCATTATATCACCGATGGAGAAGGGATCTATGAAAACAGGTCAGGAAAGCATAAAATTAATCCCGGATCCCTGATTTTCACCAAACCGGGTGAATGGCACCGTTTCAGACCTATAAAGAGCACAGGATGGGTAGAACACTATGTGGGTTTCTCGGGTTATATAGCACACCAGATTTTCGGAAGGCCCTGGTTTACACAAAAAAACGCGGTAGTGGAAGTTGGCTACCGGGAAGAGATCATCGATACCTACTATAAGATCTTTAACTTTGTGTTGGATGAGAAGCCGGGATACCAGCAGGTTGTGGCCGGCATGGTCATGAAACTCCTCGGATTTATCGTTTCCATGGATAAACAGAAGGATTTCAGCGGAAAGCGTGTAGAGAAGATCATCCAGAATGCATGCTTTACCATCCGGGAAAATGTGGAATCGGAAATTAACTTTCAGTCTTTTGCAGAGGAGAACAACATTGGTTATTCCTATTTTCGCAAGATGTTCAAGAAGTACACCGGTGTTCCGCCGGTGCAGTATCACCTCGACCTGAAGATCCTCCGGGCCAAAGAGATGCTGCTGTATACCGATAAGAGCGTCAAAGAGATCAGTTATGACCTGGGATTTCAGTCCATCTACTATTTCAGCAGGATATTTAAAAACAAACTGGGTGTGGCACCTACCGCGATCAGAAAGAGCATCCAACCGTGAGAAGAGCCCCCAACCGTGAATGATGATCAAAGCACAAATAGGACAAATTATTGCCCAAATTGTCTATTGAATCGAACAGTTCAATGTATTATTTTTGAAATACTGATTAACCAACCTTATTTCTCCAAAGATAAAACTTAAATCGATTATGGTCATATCACTTATCCTGCTTGCAAACAGCCTGGTGCCCGCAGGCAGCAGATTAATTCGGTGACCGTGAAAAACGTGGTTTCCAAGGACCGCCTGCAGGAGAACCCCGATGCCAACGCGGTGGAGGCCATCGGACGCCTTCCGGGTATATCGGTAATACGTTCAGGGGGGGAAATCACCAGAACAGTTATTTTGGCAACTATAAGCTGACGGTGTCAGGCCCGCTTCATTTACGGTTTCCCTGGATGGAGAAACAGTGGAATCCGGAATCACCGGGCTCAGTTATCACATCTCTCCGGATGAACTCCAACCGGGTGAACACTTAGTATCGGTGACTGCAAACGGGGTGGGAACAATTTACCGCCTCTGCGCCACTGAATTCGATCAGGTTTTGGATGAACCGGTACCTGTGAAGGCAGAACATCTGTTTATCGTGAAGTAGCACTAAAACAATACGCACAATATTATTTGCTTCCATGAAAAATCTTACAACCAAATGTTCCATGACCGGAAGGGGTCTCCGGCTCTTGCTGACCTGGGGTATGGCTACCTTCTTTTTGCAATTCTTTCCCTCCTGCAGGACTTCCGGACCTGAAACAGGCGATTCAGCGCTATATGAGGTATTCCGTAACCCGCCGGCAGATGCCCGTCCCATGGTACGCTGGTGGTGGAACGGGAACTGCGTGGAGGCAGATGAGATCAGACGCGAACTGGCCGTTATGAAAAAAGCCGGAATTGGGGGTGTGGAGATCAACTCCATCGCCATGCCTGAACATGCCGGAGCGTGCAGTACCGGCTCCCTGCAATGGGCAGGAAAAGCGTGGAGCAGTATGGTCCGAACGGCTTCTGAAGAGGCCGTAAAGCAGGGCATGATCAGTGACCTGATTGTGGGGTCGGGCTGGCCCTTTGGCGGACGGTTCCTGAAGGAGGATGAGATCATGCAGCGCGTGGGCATCAGGAAACAGCTGGTGAAGGCAAATTCGACACTGAACATAGACATTAAAAAATATCTGGGCTTCGAAAGCCACCATTTGCCCGGAACTACTGATGATCATGTAACCAGTGATGTGGATCTGGTATCGGTGAAACTGATTCCCCGTCCGGTCACTTCCCTGGATGAGGTTGTTGATATCACCCGGGAAGTGAAAGACAACAGGCTGGTATACGCGGTGGATAACAGAAATTATGTACTCGTTTTCGTATATCTTGAACGCAACTTTAACAAGGTTACCCTGGGTTCCCCCGGTGCGGATGGTCCGATCATGGATCACTATAAGCATGAAGCTGTTATGGACTACCTGAACCGGCTCAAGGCCATTGAGGAAGCGACCGGGTTATCGCTCCAACAGCTTATCAGGGCTTTGTTCTGCGATAGCATAGAACTGAGTGGTTCCAACTGGACAGATGATATGGCGCAGGAATTTCAGGTACGAAACGGTTATTCGGTCATGCCATACCTGCCTTTTGTGATTCAGCCGCCGGGTAAGCGTAACCGGTATGAAGCCTCCCCGGCTATGGCAGATACCCTAAAACGTGTACAGTACGATTTTTACCATACCATCATCGATCTTTTTCTGGAACGTTTTACCATGCAGTTCCAGGAGTTCTGCAGCGATAACGGGGTACTTTGCCGTTACCAGGCTTATGGAACACCCTATTACATGGGCCTGTTTCAGGGTTATATGATCCCTGATATTCCTGAGAGTAACAGCTGGATCTATTCCGGTGCCAGGGATGAAGCCGGGACCGATGAATATACCTGGGTGCAGGGACACGGCTACATGCTCTGGAACAAGGCAGCCTCATCTGCCTCGCATGTCATGGGCAGAAAGATTACCAGTTGTGAAGCCATGACCAATACGCAGGGTGTTTTCAGGACATCGCTTGAAACCGTCAAACAATCGGACGATATGAACTTCATCACCGGGGTCAATCATTCGGTACTTCATGGGTTCAACTATTCACCACCGGAAGCGGGTTTCCCCGGCTGGGTTCGTTTCGGAAGCTATTTCAGTGAGCAGAACAGCTGGTGGAAATATTTCCCTCGCTGGACGGGTTACAATGCCAGGCTCTCATCCCTGTTTCAACATTCAAAACCTGTGGCTGACATCGCAGTGTTAAGCCGCCTGCGGGATCTCTGGGGAGAAGTGGGGCCCGACCGGCCACCCTTGAACATGGAACCCTGGTACTATGCCCGCCTTTGGGAACCCATCAGTAACCTGGGCAGTTCCTGTGATTATATACACCAGACCATTCTTGAGGATGCGAAGGTGGAAGGAACGGAATTGCAGTGTGGCAAGATGCATTATAAAGTGCTGCTTCTCAGCGGTGTGGAGTCCCTGACTCCGAAAGCGGCCCTTAAGCTTCAGGAGTTTGCCGGTGCCGGTGGCACCATTGTTTTTATTGGTAAAACACCCCATCGTTCGCTTTCCCTGAAAGATGCATCTACAAATGACACGATTGTCAGAAAGGCTGTTGAAGCTGCGCTCCATGCCGGGCATGTGATTCAAATGGCTGCCCCCGGGGAACCGGAGGATCTGATTGACTGGACCAGGGAGATGCTGGAAAGAACCGGAACCGGCCCGCAGGTAAAGATCAGTGATCCGGTTAGCCATCTCTACTGTATGAAACAATATCACGGGGAAACCGAGATATTTTTCTTCGCTAATTCGCACCGGAAACGTGCTGTGGAATTTGATGCCACGTTTGATACTCCCCGGAAAAAGCCTTATATCTGGCTGCCGGAAACCGGGGAACGGTTTGCCTTATCATTCAAAGAGCGCAACAAGATCCATTTGAAACTGGAACCGCTGGAGTCCGCCCTGATTGTTTTTGAACCGGCAAAGCTGAACTTTCCTGCCTATCAGGTATCACCGTCACCAGTTCAATTGAAACCATTCAAAGGGTCCTGGGATGTGACATTTGAACATGTCAACGGGAAGGTTTTTTCCCGGAAGATGGACCGGTTGATTGATTTCAGTACCTCCGCAGATACAGCTATCCGGAATTTTGCCGGAACGGTTTCCTATTCCACCACATTTGAAAATCAGGGAGGTGTCCGGTTTGTCAGATTATCAGAGGTTAACGAAGGTGTCAGTGAACTTGTGGTCAATGGCAGGCATGCAGGGATAAGGTGGTACGGCAACCATTGTTACCACATTGCTCCATACGTGAAACAGGGCACCAACAGGATCGAAATAAAATTGACCAATACCCTTGCAAATTACTGTGGCAGTCTGACAGATAATCCTGCAGCACAGGCATGGACCCGGTTTTACCATACGCCTGTTCCCAGCGGGTTGGAGGGGGTGGAACTGGGAGAGTAGATGCCGCCGGTGAAACGTGCATTACTCATCGCATTGTAAAAAATTTTTCACTGGTCTCCGGTAGAGAGATAAAGCC
>JANTFK010000240.1 GCA_024763595.1 Bacteroidales bacterium
CTGGAATGGATCGCAACGGAGGAGCTCAGGGATAGAAAGGAAATATATACGCTGGTTACGGGGAAGAAGCGCAATTGTTCCAATACTTACAATGCCCTTCACCTGACATTCAGAAACCGGGAAAAACAATTGTTCACTGTTATGTGCAGGGCCTTTAACAACGGCATTGCCTTCCGGTATCATTTTCCGGAGAAAAGTAACAGGGAGGTAAGGGTCACCGAAGAGCTAACCGGTTTTGATTTCAAAGCGGGCAATTTCTGGGGATATCCCTATGATACGGTTGCAAAATATACCCCATCATATGAAACCTATCTCACAGGTCCGGTACCAACCGGAACCCCGGCTCCCCGGAACAAAAATGGCTGGGCCTTCCCGCTCCTGGTGGAATCGGAAGGTGCCTGGATGCTGGTATCCGAGGCCGGCCTTGACGGTTCTTACGGTGCGTCTCACCTGCATGCCAGATGCGACCGTGGCACCTACAGGATTAAATTTGCAGAACCGGGTGAAGCGCAAGGCTATTATGAGAATACATCCCATGCCTCCCTTCCCTGGAGTACTCCCTGGCGCTTCATTGCCATCGGTCATACACCGGAAGCGATTGTGGAGACCACGCTGCCCACTGACCTGTCTGCTCCTGCAGCCATAGAGGATATTTCCTGGATCCGGCCCGGGCGTGCCTCCTGGAGCTGGTGGTCCGACAGTGACAGTCCGCAGGACTATAACAGGCTGATTCCGTTTATCGATCTGGCTGCCGAAATGGGTTGGGAATATTCCCTGGTGGATGCCAACTGGAACCGCATGAAAAACGGAGATATGCAATCGCTTGCCGGATATGCAAATGAAAAAAATGTGGGATTGCTGCTGTGGTACAATTCTGGGGGCAAGCACAACGTGGTAACGGAGGAGCCCAGGGATCTGATGGATAATGGCAAAATCCGTCGAGAGGAGTTTGAAAGGATCAGCAAACTGGGAGTCAAAGGGGTTAAAGTGGACTTTTTCGAATCTGACAAACAGGAGATTATCCGTCAGTACACAGATATCCTGGAAGACGCGGCCCGGTTCAGACTGGTGGTAAATTTCCATGGATGCACACTGCCCAGAGGCTGGAGACGCACCTGGCCCAACCTGCTCTCCATGGAGGCGGTGAAAGGCGGTGAGTGTTATAAGTTTGACCCTGATTACCCTGAAAGGGCGCCATCCTATATTGCCGCACTTCCCTTTACCAGGAATGCAGTGGGACCGGTCGACTATACTACCGGCGGATTCTCGGACCATACTTATCCCCACCTGACCACCTATGGTTTTGAACTGGCTCTGCCGGTTGTACTGGAGTCGGGTATCATGCACCACATGGATACTCCGGAAAAGACCCTGGGGCTTCCCGCTTTTGCGGTTGATTTCCTGAAAAAGATCCCGGTAACCTGGGATGATACGAGGTACATCGCCGGATACCCTGGCAGGGAGGTGGTCATTGCCAGGAAAAAAGGTAATACGTGGTACATTGGAGGGATCAACGGGGAGGCGCGTTCCAAAGACCTGACCCTGGATCTTTTTTTGACCGGTGAGACACCTGAAGCTTTTATACTGATTGGTGATGGTCCGTCACACCGCAGCCTGGAAACTTCCAGGGTGAAAACAAAAAACGGCACTGTAACGATCCACCTGAAACCCTACGGTGGGTTTACCGGCATGTTTCGCAGCACGGAGTGAAATAGCGGTTCCTGCACATGCCCGCTTTCAGGATATAAGGATTTTATGTTAAATTGGGGGAAACTATTTCCATGGGCCTCAAAACAAGAATCCAGCTATCCACCCTCATGTTTCTCCAGTATTTTATATGGGGGACCTGGTATGTGACCCTGAATACATACCTGGGCGAAAGCCTCAATTTTACTGCAACCCAGATCGGACTGTGTTATGGCACATTTGCCATCGCTGCCATGATCTCACCTTTTTTCGTGGGCCTGATCGCCGATAAATTCTTTGCCACCGAGAAGGTACTCGGAGCCATGCACCTGCTGGGTGCTGTGCTTTTGCTGCTGGCCTCCCGGGCCACTACCTTTCAGTTCTTCTATCCTGCCCTGCTGCTCTATACCCTCTCCTATGCACCCACCATGGCATTATCCAACTCCCTCTCTTTTCATCAGATGGAAGATCCGGGGAAGCAGTTCCCGGGCGTACGTGTACTGGGGACAATCGGATGGATCGTGGCCAACAATGTCATTGGCTGGCTGGGTTATACCCTCACTGTGGAACAGCTCTATGTGGGGGCCGCCGCCTCGCTGATGTTAGGTCTTTACAGTTTCACCCTCCCTCATGTACCACCAGGGAAAGCTAAAAAGGCCAGCCTGAAGGAGCTGGTCGGACTGGATGCCCTGAGCCTGTTCAAATCCCGGGCCTTTGCCACCCTGATGATCGCATCGGTACTGATCTTTATCCCTGTCTCTTTCTACTTCGGTTTCACAGCCACCTTTATGTCGGACATCGGTATAAACCCCGACGTGATCCCTAACCGGATCAGCATGGGACAGATGGCCGAGATCCTCTTTATCCTGATCCTGCCCTTCTTTATCACCCGTTTTGGTGTAAAAAGGGTGCTCTTTGTCGGGATCACAGCCTGGCTGATACGCTTCCTGCTCTTTGCAAACGGGAACGCGGGAAGCGGGGTCTGGATGATCTATACCGGGATCATCCTGCATGGTATCTGTTACGATTTCTTTGTAGTGACCGGTCAGATCTTCGTGGATAAAAAAGCTCCGGACCACTTGAAAAGCTCGGCCCAGGGGCTGATCACCTTTGCCACCTATGGACTGGGCATGTTTATCGGCACCTGGTTTGCCGGCCGGACCATCGATACACTTACCACGAACGGGGTAGCCGACTGGGTTAAGATCTGGTATGTACCCACTGTCATTGCTGCAGTGGTGCTGCTTATCTTTATTTTCCTCTTCAGAGAGAAAAAGAATTCTACCGGACTTTCTGTATAATCTTACCGGAAGACTTCTCTTTCAGGATCAGTTTTACTGTTCCGTCGGGGATCTTCTCCTCTTTGATCAGGAAATACCGGTCATCATAATCCCTGAGCTGTGGACCGCCACTTACCTCATCGCTGCCCCGCCAGACTTCCAGCTCTACAGGTTCCCACTTTTTGGAACCGGATGACCTGTAACAGGCATCCATGATAGCATTTACCACATATCCGTCATAAAAGGTCTCCATCGGTTCTTTCCCTTCATCCATGGCATTGAACATATCGGTAAACATGAAGTCATACCCCAGGGCATTGACTTCATCTCCAACCGGAAAGAGCCAGCCTGTGGCCGATTCTGCTTTTTCCGCCACATATGATCCCTCACCCACCGCGGTATACATATCAAAGCCTGTACGCAGGAAATGATTCAGAAAGATGGTGCCTTCCACCCCCATTACTTCATCCCGCAGGTCCATACCTCCCCTGAAACTCCAGCTCACCTCGAACTGTCCAATGGCTCCGGAAGCATACTTCACCAGGGCAATGGCATGGTCCTCTGCATCAATGGGCTTCACCTGGGTATCGGCCCAGCACATCACCTCCACCGGTTTCACCTCCTTTCCGATATAGTTCCTGGCAATTTCAATACAATGACAGCCCAGGTCGATGATGGCTCCTCCCCCGGAAAGCTCAGGATCCCAGAACCAGTCACTGTGCGGTCCCGGATGGGTCTCCCTGGCCCTGACCCACAGGATATCGCCCAGGGCGCCATTACGGACAGATTCGTTTGCTTTCAGCGTTTTAGGAGTGTAACACAGATCCTCCAGGTACCCGTGAAACACACCATGTTTTTCCACCAGTTCAAGCATCTCTCTGGCTTCTGCTGCATTCCGGCCCAGGGGTTTGGTAACCAGTACAGCCCTGCCGGCTTCGGCAGCCATCCGGACTGCTTCCAGGTGCTGAAAATTGGGAAGTGCCACAACAACAGTATCGATATCAGGATGATTGACCGCCTCCTTCATATCGGTGGTCCAGTGGGGGATCCCATGCCGCTCAGCCAGTTTTCTGGCACTCGATTCACTGCGTGAGTAAACTACATGTACGAGATCCGTTCTCCGGTGTCCATGCAGGGCATGCACATAAAAATCCCCGATAAATCCTCCGCCAAGCATGGCTATTCTTTTTGTGTTCATCCGTTTTTGTATTACTATTTGTATTCAGAAAATGATTTTAGAAGTTTCAGTTTTCAATTCAAACCATGAAATTATGAAATTTCTAAAACCCAACTGGATTACGCGTCTCGATTTTATCAAACGCGGCTTTCCTCAACTCTGGGGTGCTACCGTTCCCGATGAGTTTCGTAAATCGCTTGAAACTTAATAAGAATGCCCTTAAGGAGACTTGGACATGCACCTGAAATGGGTATATTTGAAACAAATAAAAATCCGGATTATGTTACGTGCAGTTACGCTCTTATTGGTTGGTCTGTTACCAGGCCTGCTCACCTCTTCCTGTAATCTATGCCAGACGGCTGATCAAAACCAGATAGCCGATCAGACCAGGCAGGCTGCTCAGGCGGACTCCTGGCAACAGGTACTTGATCACGATCTGAACCTGCTTGGCCACAGAAACTGGATCCTGGTGGTGGATAAGGCATTCCCGGAACAGTCCTCACCAGGCATGAAATATCTCTATGTGGACGAAGCACTGCTGCCCACCCTGGAATATGTGCTCGAAAAAGTAGATGCCAGTACCCATGTGACGCCCATCATATACCAGGATAAAGAACTCTCCTATATTACTGAAGATCAAGTAAAAGGGATCGGTGAATTCAGATCAGAAGTTGAAAAGATACTGGCAGGCAGTGATGTCCATACCCTGTTGCATGATGAAGTCTTTCAAATGCTGGATAAGAGCGCTGACCTTTTCAGGGTACTGGTGATCAAGACCAATTGTACCATTCCCTACACCTCGCTCTTCCTTCAACTCGATTGTGCCTACTGGGGGAGTGAAAACGAAGCGGTCCTTCGTAAAAACATGTCAGGGGCCCAATAGTCCTTATTCACCAGCATAAGTGAAACCAATGTGATCATTTTTCGTAAAAATCAATGATCATAAAGCAGCTATTGGTTGTGTAGTTAATCTAAAACAAGCGTACAGAACGAGTAATGCTACCCGTTGTGCTATTAAGAAGCCAACGCATATTTTAAATGGTTCAACGGTTTCTCGTTCTTATAATTGATATACTGTAACAGTGTTACAGCAGTGATTTTACAGAGGATGCGCACTGAAAGGCCTTTTGTTGACTTGGCGTAATTTCTCTTCAGCATCAACTGATCGCAGAGTTGGGAGAAGAGTGTTTCAATGCGTTTTCGTGATTTCATAAATATAAAAGGAATAGGTTCTTTGTCATGCTGACCAGACTTAACAGGGGTAAACAATTTGATTTGCCTGGTTGTAAACAAATCCTGTTGAATGGGTTCTGAAACATATCCTTTGTCTCCAATCAGACCATAATCAGTTATTCCTGAGTATTTTACCTCATTGAGAAAGTGGATATCGTGGATGCTGGCCTTGGTTAACTCCATGGAAGAATAGACACCTCTGATCGATGTAGCCAGATGTAGCTTGTATCCATAGAAATAGGATTTATTTACTGCCGAATAACCTCGATCTGGAGCCGTCTCATAGTCATCCTTGCATATCTTACTTCTACTTATCCTGGCATTCTTGCAGATGGGTACCGGGATTGAGTCAAGCAGATAGATGTTTTCGCCTTCATTCAATAGGGAAGAGATTCGATCATTTAATCTTGCGATTAAGTCGCCCAGTCGCCTCCTTCTTCGATTGAAGCGACTTCTGTGAATTAGATTGGGAAAATCATGGATATGATCAGAATTGATCTTCCCAAACAGGT
>JANTFK010000241.1 GCA_024763595.1 Bacteroidales bacterium
GTATCCAGAATTGGTTGATAAAGATCTGCAACCTGCAGCCAATAAACTGGCTAAAAACACACTGATGTTTGACGAATTCATCTCGACAGAAATAGAAAAAGGCAACATCTCGGAAAACGATTTCACCATTGAAGAGAAAAAAGTTCTCCTGCACGGACACTGTCAGCAAAAAGCAGTAGCATCTACCGAACCAACAAAAAAAATCCTGGGGTTACCCAAGAATTATTCCGTAGAAGAGATACCATCAGGTTGTTGTGGTATGGCTGGTTCATTTGGCTACGAGAAAGAACATTACGAACTCTCTATGAAAATCGGAGAGATGGTTCTTTTCCCTGCAGTTCGTCAGGCCGAAAAGAATACGATCATTGCTGCTCCCGGAACCTCGTGCCGTCATCAGATAAAAGACGGAACAGGAACAAGAGCTTTCCACCCTGTGGAGATTTTGTATGAGGCGTTAACCGGTAAGAAAGCATTTCATACAGATACGAGCCCCCACCCATCCCGGTAACTGGGCCTGATCATTTCCCGGGCAAATTCCAGGGCGTTTACCTCCCTGTGATTTGTCTTAAAGCTTGGGGCGAGTTTCTCCTTCTTATAGAGACGTTCCGTAACCAACTCCAACTTATCATCTGTGCCGATATTCCTGAATTCCATCTGCTCTCCGTCCCACTCCAGTTCACGTTTCAAATTCTGCAGCCGGATGGCCAGGTTCCCGGTCAGGACCATTTCGGAAAACGGGCCGGAAAACCCGAAACTCGCACAGGCCTCCTTCCGGTTGTCTTTCTCCTCTTTGCAGGCACGTACCCAATCCATTTCATGACGGCCACCTCCCAGTTCATGGTCGGGAACTCTCTCAATGGACCGGGGGGGCGTATTATAATCATCAAGCAATACTTTGTATCCGCTGCCGTATATCCCTGAAATCAGTTTTCCTTTTGTACCGATATACAGGTTGATATTGCTCAGACTGATGCCCCCGGGAAGATCCGGTGTGCGTTCCGGGGTGAGCCCGCCATCGTACCAAACCAGTTTCAGTTCGGGCATGGCACAGTAGGGAAGATTCTCCCGGGCCGGGAAGGTATATTCCACCTGGGAAGCCTGTGGGGCACTTTCCGTATTAACCAGTGTGGAACTGGACTGGATCTTTACAGGATATCCCAGGTTCAGTGCATAATAGGGCGCATCCAGTACATGGCATCCCATATCGCCCAGGGCACCGGTACCAAAGTCCCACCATGCACGCCAGCTGAACGGGTGGTATGCTTCATTATAGGGCCGGTAGGGAGCACCTCCCAGGAACAGGTCCCAGTCCAGGTTCTTCGGCACTTTATGCACCTCTGCCGGACGGTTAATGCCCTGGGGCCAGATGGGACGATCGGTGGTTACATGCACCTCGTACACGTCCCCGATAACCCCTGCGTGAATCAATTCGGCCACCTCCCTGACCTGGTCATTGGAATGACCCTCGTTTCCCATTTGTGTGGCCACCCCGTATTTCCTGGCGGCTTCGGTGAGCTGGCGGGCTTCCCAGACCGTATGTGTCAAAGGTTTCTGACAATAGACATGTTTACCAAGCTGCATGGCCATCATCGACTGGATGGCATGGGAATGATCGGGGGTGGCAATCACCACCGCATCGATATCCTTTTGTTTATCGAGCATTTCACGGAAATCTTTCCATTTTCCGGCTTTCGGAAAGGTTTCAAACACCGGCTTCGCAAAATCCCAGTCCACATCACACAAAGCCACGATATTTTGTCCTGCCATGTTCCTGAGATTTACACCTCCCTTTCCTCCGATCCCAATCCCTGCAATGTTCAGTTTATCACTCGGGGCTATGTGTCCCAACCCGGCCACGGCCCGGCTGGGTACAATGGAGAATCCGGCCACAGCTGCAGTCGTGGTACCGATAAAATTACGCCTGGATAGCTTATTGTTCTTCATTTTCATGATGATGTTTATTAATTGTTTGGTACAGGAGTTCTATCAGAGGACTAAATCTACCAAAATATTATATATAAAAGAAACGCTTCAGAGCGTTTCAGTTGCGGTCAGTTTTTCCCATACAGAACATACACGATTCCTGGCTCCTGTCATCTGATACCTGATTCCTGATACCTGAAAAACCGGTCGCAACCGGTGTAATCCACTTTCCCGTCCATTCGTGTCAGGAAAGAGATCATCACCTCAGCATCAGTCTGTGGCTGAATGACCCCGTTCCCCGGTAAGATGGATTCATGGACGGCGGTAATATAGTCGTTGATTGCAAGGGTGAGCCGGGTGCTGTCTTTCAGGACTTTGCCCTGCTGGTCCAGAAGTTGTATCAAATCACCGGCCTGTCTGATCCTGACCCCTGAATAATAGAATCCTGTTGCGGATTTCTTCAGAAAGTGCCTGAGTTCTGCAACGGTTATCTCAACGATTACCATCCGGTTGTTAAAAGGGGCTATCCGGAATATTTCCTCTTTGGTGATATCGCCTTTATCCAGGTAGGATCGGACTCCGCCCTTATTCTGAAGTGCTATATCAACATTCAGTTCACTTCTGAAAGCATCGGTGACCAGGCAACCTACATGGTACGGATTATGAAACGCTGCAGAAAATCCAATGACCTCATTCAGACCGGGCCATTCCTGGTACGCATCCACAAGGTTGCTTATTTCCGGATCGTACCCTGAACAGGTATCAAGGTCAATCAATTCAAAGTCTTCCGTCTTCACCTTCCTGTTCATGATTGTGAGTTCAATTTTGCCCAGGTAATTCAATTTTGAACCTGCCTGGAATACCGGAATATGGTTGATGGTAGTATCGATTCTCCGATGGGAGTGCCCCCCTATAATCATGTCAAACCAAGGGTACAGTGTAGCTAAATGAAAGTCACCTTCATGTCCCAGGTGCGAAAGCAGAATGAAGAGGTCTGATCTCTCCTGTTCCTTCAGATGTTCATACTTTGGCATCACCTGTTCGGCGTTTTGAAATATGATGCCCTCCACTTTCTGGGGATGTGTGGATGGAATTGTGGCATTCGCTTTACCCCCGGTCTCAATCAGCCCCAAAAATGTAACCTTCAGACCATCAACTGACAGGGTACTGAATTCAAGTGGTTCAGGGATCCCGGTATTTCCCATATCAACATTGGCACATACCCATTCAAATTCAGACTGCTTCATCCTGTCGGCCAGAACCGGTTGTCCGTAATCAAAATCATGGTTACCGACAGCCATAATATCAAACCCGACCCTGTTCATGAGATCAATTACCGGATATCCCTTTTCAGGGTAATGATCAACCACGGGATTTCCGGAGAAGATATCCCCGCTGCATGCAACAATCACATTGGTTTCTTTCCTGGCAAGTTCCACAATATGCCCGATCCTGGCAAAATTCTTCAATTCCCCGTGAACATCATTGACAAAGAATATGGTGAGATGCTTTATTCCGGCCTCTTTTTCTTTCGGCTGGTTGGAACAACCTGAGAGTATTATCGAAGCCGCAAGCAGCAGTCTGAACAGGTATTTCATATCAGGGTTAGTTGTATTCTATCAAATGAACAGGTTGCAAAAACTGCAAAATACAAAAAAGACTTAAATCCAAGTTCGTGGTAACCATGGATGATGTAGAACGGAATACCCTGTGGCATGGTCGGTTCATTGTTTGACCGGGGTGTCAGGTGTATGGTCATGGGTGTAAATGAATACAGCGATCGTTACAGCTTTCCTGTTCTGCAATGGACTTTGTCCAGGGCTCCCCATTGATTACCTGCACCGTTTGCCAGCTGAGCAAGTAATGCCGCCCATTCAGATTCAGCATTCAGCGAAGGTACCAGGGTTATCTCCTCCCCTCCGGCATCCCCGAACAACTTTTGATATTCATTGCCGATCTCAATTTCGGTTTCAAGGCAATCGGCAACAAAAGAGGGGCTGACAACCAGGACTTTTCTTTTTCCGCTTCCGGCCAGTGATCTTAATGTTGCGTCTGTAGAAGGCTGCAACCAGTTCCTGCCGAAACGGGATTGAAATGACATGTAAACCTTTTCAGGGTCCACAGCCAATCCCTTCACAATGGATCTTTTTGTTTTGAAGCACGCTGCACGGTAACAGAATTGATTTTTGTCATGATACTCCCGGTCACAATTCAGGGACTCACAGGTGTACCCGGGATGTGCATCTTTTGCCTGGCTCAGGGGAATGCCGTGAAAGCTGAGCAATATGGCATCATAACCGGTCAGATCATACCTGGATATCTTTCTCTGCCAGATATTAATAAACCCTTCATTTCCATGAAAATGCAAAAGGATCTTTGTGTTATCAAAAAGTGTTGAGGAGACCAGCGTTTTCTGAAGGAGGCTGATAATACTGCCAGATGTCGCACCTGCGAATTGCGGAAAAAGTGGAATGCAGCGTAATTCATCATATCCCGCTTCAGAGAGGGATCCCAACAATTCCCTGAATGATGGCTGACCATACCGCATGGCCAGGAACAGATCCAGGTCAGGTTCCAGTAAGGGTTTTAACTTGTTTACAAGGTCATGACCATGATATACCAGGGGAAATCCCCGCCGGGTCCATAACCTTGCATACCGTTTTGATGACCGGAATGATCTGAAAGGGGCTATGAATCCATAGACCAGCAAATAACGAAGGATGTCAGGCAGGTTGATGACACAGGGATCTGCCAGAAACTCCTGCAGGTATGATCGTACATCATGTACCTTATATGAGTTCGGGCTCCCGGTATTTACAATGATCAGGGCCCTTTTCGGATTGTTCATTTAATTATTTGAAAAATAGCGCTATACTGAGTGAAAATAGTATCAGGAGAAGTGATGAGCCGTAATAGAATACGGAGGCCTTAAAACGCTGCAGGGGTTTGATGCACTTTTTAATATAGAGCCTGCCAAGTTGTGTAAGGAATAGAGCAAAGATCATCAGGGCAATATGTTCAATAGCCCAGAACCTGAGTGAAGCATCGTTGCTTGAGTCCGGTATCTCAAAAGCCGGGGTCCTGGTGGAACTGCGCAGCAGAAAATAGATGATGAACCCAAGCATCAGCTGTAAATACAATGCGATGGAGAAAGCACGGGAAATTCCGAAATCCAGCCTGGTATATTGCTTTCGGCCGGACCATCCAATAACAGATTTTATGACCGTAACCAGGCCCGCAATCAAAGTAATTGCACTGATGTAAATATGTAAATTGAAAACGATCCTGTATACCATGGTATGTCCCTGAGTTGATTATTGCAAAGATATGGTTCTAAGAATGAAATCCCTGCTTGGCAATCTCTTCTGCCGTTATTATTCCCTGTTTAATCCGGTCGGCCAGGCCAACACCCCCTGTAAAATTGCCTCTCAGGTAGAGACCCGTGAATTCATTTTCGATCTCAGCAATCATACTGAACCGCAAACCACTGGAACGTTCATACTGCGGAATGGCCCAGGCATGCCTGGAAATTCTCAGCAGTTCAGGAGTAAACTTCTCAATGCCCATCAGGCCGGTGAATTCACGCTGAACAATTGCTTTAATCTCATCATCCGGTTTCTCAAAAAGATCTGGCCTCCGTATCCCTCCCATAAACAGCGTAAAAAGAGCACCACCCTCCGGTGCACGACCGGAAAGAAATGACGAAAGAAAAAGTATGCCTAGCAGATCACGCTGCTCCTTAAATGGTATAAGCCCTCCAAATCCATCCAGTTCCATTCCTTCCCATTTCTCAAAGCCGATCGCCACTTCTATGATCTTTGCATACCTGATATCGGTCAGGATACGCATGCGTTCAGGTTCAACAAAAGACAACAAGGGCTTCAGTTTATGGGCCCCGGTCGTAATGATGACATTTTTTGCATAAAATTTATCATTCCCCCCGCTTTC
>JANTFK010000242.1 GCA_024763595.1 Bacteroidales bacterium
CAGGTAAATGTTTCTGAATTGAATGGGGGAACCTTCCGACTGCAGCAAAATATTTCCTTCAGTGGGTGTCATATTTGTTCCGGAATGCTGCAAAACCCCGTTAACAACCACTTTCAAATCCCCATCCAGTGAGGTAATGTCATAGGAATTCCATGCACCGGGAGCATGTTCACTGGATGGTTCAAATTTATCAAGAATAACGTAACGCTTCTCCTCTGAAGTGATCAGGTAGGTGGAATCCCCGATGGTGATCCCTGCTCCTTTTCCAATCAATACCAGGTCACCTGCATGCTCATGTTTGAGCTGGCATTCGATGCCATGGGGCCATAACTTATCCTCTCCCTGAACATGGATCAGTACACCGCTGTTGGTCGGTTCTCCGGGCCATCTCCATTCAAGATGGAGCTTGTAGTTGCTGTAGGAACCTTTGGTACGGATGTATCCTTTGGGTACACCGCTGGTGTGGATGATGCCATCTTCAACCCGGAAAAGATCCCCGGGACCTGCTTCCGGGCTGCTTACAAAGAATGTCCAGTTTTCCAGATCATTTCCGTTGAAGAGTTCGATTTTGTTGTCATTGTTGCATGATAAGATAATCCATGCCATCAGGATGAAAATAGAAGCTTTCAACATTTTTTTCATGGTTTGTATCAGTAAATCTCAGGAATAAAAGTCTGGTTCGAAATGGGAGGCCTGACATAACCCTCCATATTGATGACCGGAAGTTCCACCTTTTTATGTTTGATCTCCTGGTAAGGGATCATGGATAACAGATGGTGTATGGTATTGAGCCGGGCACGTTTTTTGTCATCAGCATTTACAACGAACCACGGGGAAATTTTGGTATCGGTATAGGTGAACATCTCGTCCTTGGCCTTGCTGTATTCGATCCACCTGCTCCTGGACTCCAGGTCCATTTCACTGAATTTCCATCTTTTCAGCGGGTCTTCGATCCGTTCCCTGAACCGGTTCTCCTGTTCTTCATCACTGACCGAGAACCAGTATTTGATCAGTGTGATCCCGGATTGTATCAACATCTCCTCGAAACGGGGACAGGAACGAAGAAAATCCCAGTACTCATCCTCTGAACAGAAACCCATGACACGTTCCACCCCTGCACGGTTGTACCAGCTGCGATCGAACAGAACGATCTCACCGGCTGCAGGCAGGTGTGTCACGTAACGCTGGAAATACCACTCTGTTTTTTCTCTTTCGGTGGGGACACCCAGGGCCACGACCTTACAGATCCTTGGATTGAGCCTTTGCGTTATCCGTTTAATAACGCCTCCTTTCCCGGCTGCATCCCGCCCTTCAAAAAGCACCACAACACGAAGATTTGTGGCTTTTACCCATTCATGCAGCTTGACCAGTTCAAGTTGCAGTCGTTCCAGTTCCTTGAAATAGAATTTTTTACTCAATACAGGTCTTTTCGATACTGATGCAACTCCATCAGATGGATGATGCCCGGGTCCTTTACTCATAGCGGGTGGGTGTATAACGTAAAAATAGGATAAAATAACTTACAAGTCAAAATCAAAAAAATAGCCTTCCCCGGTTAGAGAAGGCCATTCTGTTTTTTAGCGCCCCCTGGAAAAAACAGCACTGATGGTTGTTCAGTACCTATCTGGATTCGCGGGCCACATTGGTTACCGAGGAAGCTATCAGCTCGTAGTAATCCTGCTGTAGTTTCTGAGCTGCTTCCTCTGAACCCTCCTGTGTCACAAAAGTGTTCCACCATCCGGACTCGTCAGGGCACCATAGATAGCTTGCGTCCACGGGCTCTTCCTGCATCTCCCATACGACGATCAGGTCATATTTCCCGGTCTCGAGCCAGTAGACATGTGGAGTGGGAGTATCTGAATGACGGGAAGCAGATTCGAATTTCCGGATGATCTCTTTTGCAGCTCCTGTCTTTCCTGGTTTATAATCCACCAGGGAGACTGTGCGCCATGTTACATCTGAAGAAGTGGATGACAAAGGATCGTCCGTTTGTGCAAGCAACAATCCTCCACCTAAAAAAAGAATGATCAATAAGCTGAAAAATTTCATGATTTTCTGTTTACTATGTAAACAAAATCTACTGACGATATGTTCAGGAAATTAACATTTCTTTGACAAATGACCTATAAATACATGGCTGCTTACCTGGTTCCAAACAGGCGGTCCCCTGCATCCCCAAGACCCGGGAGGATATACCCCGCTTCATTCAGCCCGTTGTCCAGCGCTGCAAGGAAAATGTCCACTTCCGGATGTTCCCTGGTAACCCGTTCGACCCCTTCCGGAGCCCCTACAATGCATACCAGTTTGATCAGGCGTGCTCCCTCTTCTTTCAGGGACTGTATGGCAGCACAGGCACTTCCTCCGGTTGCCAGCATCGGGTCCAGGAGAAGCACCACGGCATCCTGCAGATGATCCGGGAACTTGGCATAGTAGCTCCGGGGTTCAAGTGTATCATGATTGCGATACAACCCCACATGGCCAATTTTCACCGAGGGGATCAGGCTGGTGATCCCGTCCACCATTCCCAGTCCGGCCCTGAGAACAGGGACCAGAATAATTGCCTTTGCCAGTTCATGTGTGTGGCATGTGGTTAATGGGGTTTCTGTAATTGTACTTTTAACAGGAATATCCCGTGTAATCTCGTATGCCATTAATCCGGCAATCTCATTCAGGTTGGACCTGAAGTCCTTGGTGCCGGTCTCTTTATCCCTGATGCGTGCAAGTTTATGTTTGATCAGCGGGTGGTCTAGTATGGAGAGCATATCATCTACTTTTTAAATACCGAAGGATCGGTCTCTCTATTATTACCTCTGAAAGCTGCCACAAAGGCCTGTTTATACCCCGAACTTTTGCATTTAAGTCTAAATGCATTTGCCTCCTGAACCGTTTCAAATACGCCCACTGTTGTCCTGTAGGCTCCTTTGTAATAATATTCGAAGGTGGGATACTTCTTTCCGGAAACGGTAACCGATGGATATTTGTTTGGCACGGTGGAAGAGAGAAGCTGTACCCGGAAAATAACACTGTTGGGATCGGGACCGGCTTTCGATGCTGTTACTTCGGTCCCGGTAACGGTCACCTCCGGTTGAGATACCGGTTTTGATTTCCCGGTTGCCTGTCCCGGGAGAGGAGCGGCAGGTTCAGGCCGGGGATCATCCGCCGCTTTCTTTTCAACGATCAGCGGGGTACTGATGTATGGTCTCCCAGCGTTGGCCATGGATTCATCAAATTCCGGGAATGAGCCTTTGGTATAACCGGTCTCTACCAGGTCTTTAAAAAGTACGGTAATATCCCTGTTCCCGGCTTCATCCATGCCAGTAAGCATAAATGCTTTATTATTAAAACTGATGGTCAGGATATCTCCCTTCTTTTTACCTTCCGGTACCTGCGACAGGAGGGCGATTTGTTTATTGGGATGAATGGAAAATCCGATCTCATCCCTGGTTGAGTTAATATAATCAGTAAGATTTTGCGGTGCGTTCCAGCTTGTTCCGTTGAAATAACAGACAAATATGTCATAACCTCCGTAACCCGGGTGTCCCGATGAAGAAAAATAGAGATTGTTCTGTTGATCCAGGTATGGATACCATTCATGCCCACTGGAATTGACCTCACTGCCCATGTTGACAGGAATGGACCAGCCCGACTCCGTTTTTTCGGATAGAAACAGATCCAGTCCCCCTCTGGAGGGTGGATGGTCGGAGGCAAACACCATAAAAGATTCATCCATGGATATGGCCGGATGCATATACCGGTAGGAGTCGCCGGTAAATGAAATCTGGTTGGGACTTGAAGCTTTGCCTTTGATGATCGCCATCTCATAGATTTTCTCCACGTTTTTTCTTCCTTGTACATCAACCGGTTTGGTGAAATAGACGTGCTTGTAATCTCTTGAAAACGACATTCCTGCCGGGGAGTATGGAAAATCGTCATTGCTGAAGAGTGGCCTGCTGTTTTTCATGGCCATATATTCCAGCGGTACAAAATAGGCTTTGATCATTCCAAAAGTGATATGATCCGGGATCATTTTCTGATGATACTTGGTGTTGGAAAGGAAAACCATCCCGTTCATAAAAAAAGTTGCTTCACTGGTGGTTCCGTCAATCTTCAGATCTATCGTATCCTTGATGAGCAGAGCTTCAACGCGGATTGAATCATCTTGCAATGTATCTGATATTGTGCGGGCAAATATATTACCATTAAACAAGCCTGATAAAATGAGCAGGCATGAAATCAATGCATGATATGGTGCTGGGCTTCTCATTTGTTATACTTTACCAATGCCTGTATTGTGAAAATGAATGGTTCCCGGGTCTCAGGTTAACCCCAATTGTAAGCTCAAATATAATATTGTCATCATTTAAGTAAGTTTTTCTAGGGAACTCAAGGAATACGCCCGTATAAAACCTGGGAAACTGGTACTGGAAAAAGAGGGCAGCCATGTTCAGTGACCTCAGGTAGGTACCGATGTAAAAGTTCTGAAGGTATATTTTCAGGTAGGGGGCAAGATGTTTATGTGGTTCTGTCAGAGTTGAATCAGTCAGACTGACAAGCAGCGATGGTTCAATCACAATGGCATTTGCTTTACTGACCAGGAATTTATATCCACCATAAAAATGGTATTGCCTGGAAATATAGGCATCTGATTCCACAGCTATTTTGGAGGCCCGGGTGCCAAACAGAGATGTGACAGAGAGCCCGGCAAATGCTGTGGGGCCATAATAATAGACCCCCAGGTCCAGGTTTGGGTTAAATGCAGTACCCATGGTATCGACAGCTGCAGATTCTGTGGACCTGGGGATATTGAAGAATCCTTTTATTGAAGCTCCTGCCGACAGATTATGTACCCTGGCCTCATCCAGTGCATAATGGTATGAGCCCGTCAGCGCTATTCCTGTGTTCCACGACCGGTCCAGCTGTTCCTGAAAAATATAGGCACCGATGCCTGTACTTGAAAAGAAGCCGTCGGCACCGGCTACTCTATAATGCGCGTTAATAAGCTGGTTATCCGGGTTCCGGAGGAGTTTTGACGTCAGACCCATGGTGAAAAAATCCTTGCTGCCTGCAATGGCAGGATTAATTACCATGGGATGATATACCGGTATGGATAATGGTCTTGACGGAACATCCTGACCCGGAGAAAGGAAATGAAGAGAGAGGCCAAACAGCAAAAAGAGTTTGTTCATATGGTACAATTGAGCCCTCATATTCATGTTATGACTTATAAAAATAGCAAATAGACTTCAAATAAGGCTCAAACAATCCAATTATACATGGTAACCAGATCTGTATCCGCGGTGGTAATCAGCGGCTCAATTCAGAAATAAGAAATTGCTTCTCCTGATAGAAGCTTCCCTCTGATATGAGCTTGTCGTTTGAAGGATCCCCGTCGTTTCCGGTATCAGCATACGCTTCAATGGTTCCTGATGCTATCACCACAAATCGAGTATGTCCGGCTGTATCGGCAGCTACTGTATATACCTGGGACAGTCCACCTCCCGAAAAAGAATTGACATCGATGATGTTTCCTGTCCGGGTATTATAAATGGCCAGTTCACCGGAAAATTCGAAATGGGTTGGAATATTACCTATGGTGAGAACCTGTGGATTTACACTGACAAGTGCAGTGGCATAGATCCTTTCATTTTTTATATGTGCACTGATCTCAGTGGTTGGGTCAACAAGCAATATGGGTTCTTCCTCAAGGTTGAGACAGCCGGCAGTGATCAGTATGAACAGGGCCGGAACGATATAAATTGGCTTCATTGGCTTGATTTATCCGGATAAAAGTAGAAATTCCTTTAGTTTATTCAAAAATTTGCATCCGGCTAACAACCCCCGGACGGAATATCCCTTATATT
>JANTFK010000243.1 GCA_024763595.1 Bacteroidales bacterium
AAGCTTGGGGTGACTTTAGTCCCTTATCTCAAATTCGATCCCCAGCTGGTCAGCAATCTCCTTCATCTCCTGCTGTATGGGAGCAATCACATGGATTCCCTCTTTGCTGATACGTTCATAGGTCTCCCGCTCCAGGTCTCCGGGAATCAATACCCTTTCACGGCCTTTTGCAGGCCTGGCATTCCTGAAGGTCTCGATCCAGAGATCCATCTGTTCAAGAAAGGCTTCCTTCTCCTGGAAAGCGTCGACGCGCATGGCCCCGAAAAAATGGCCGGTCCCTTCTCCTACCTTTTCCTCAAGTACCGGCAGGTAGGCCAGGGAAGGCGGGCAGAACGGGCCAAAGTTGGCTCCCGAAAGGACCGCGGAGAAGATATCCACGATGGCACTGAGGGCATAACCTTTATGGCCGCCGCTCTCAACCGGTCCGCCCAGCGGAAGGATGGAGCCACCCTCTTTCAGGATGTCCGGGTTGTCCGAAGGAACGCCATCCTTATCCTGTACAAACCCGAGGGGAACTTTTTCTCCCTTCTTGGCCATGATGGCCAGTTTTCCCCTGGCAATGGCCGTGGTGGCAAAATCGGCAGAGAATGCGGGCTGGTTTTTTGCCGGCACAGCCACAGCAATGGGATTGGTCCCGAGCATGGGGGTGACCGACCATGTGGGGGCCACCAGTGGATTGGCAATGGTCATGGATATGCCGATCATATCGTGCTCCAGGGCCATCCGGGTATAATAGCTGGCCAGCCCGTAGTGGTTGGAACCCCTGGTGGCGACCCACCCGGTGCCGGCACTTTTCGCCTTCTCAATGGCAATTTCCATGGACCTGGTGGCCGCGATCATCCCGATGGCTCCGTCACCGTCCACCACAGCGGTACTGGGTGATTCATGTACGATCCTGATATTGGGCCTGATATTGATCCTGTTGGCCTTCCAGAGTTGAAAATAATCTTTGATCCTGGTCAGTCCGTGTGACGGAAGGCCATATAATTCTGCCGCAATAAACACTTTGGTTGCTGTTGCGGCATCTTCAGGGCTGCAACCCATTTTTTCAAATGCCTTCCTGGAGAATTTTTCAAGATAATCTGCTGTGTACATGGATGATAAGTTTAGTAATGATTTTCGTTTGATCCCGTCTCATTCCGGGTTCCTTCTGACGATTTTTCTGGTTCTGCCCTGTGCGGTGGCCATGATCAGCATATCGTCGATATTCACATGGGGTGGCCGGGTTACTGCAAAGAGGATGGCTTCTGCCACATCTTCCGCGGAGAGGGGCGTAAATCCTTCATACACCTGATCCGCTTTTTCCCGGTTTCCTTTAAACCGTACCGTACTGAACTCTGTCTCAACGGCACCGGGATGAATGGCCGTTACTTTGATCCCGAAATCAACCAGGTCCAGTCTCATGGCCTGTGTAAGGCCGTCCACTGCAAACTTGGTGGCATTATAAACATTACCGCTCTCATAAACCTCCTTGCCTGCAATGGAACCGATATTGATGATGTGCCCTTCACCCCTTTCTACCATGCCGGGCGATACCAGGCGTGTTATATAGAGCAATCCTTTGATGTTGGTATCGATCATCCTTTCCCAATCATCCACCACTCCCTGATGAACAGGATTTAACCCCACAGCCAGTCCTGCATTATTGACCAGGAGACCAACCTGCGCCCATTTGCCGGACAGACCCTTCATGGCCGCTGCAACAGCTTCCGGATCCCTGATATCGAAAGAGAGTGGCAGCACATCGGCCTCTGTCCCGGAACGGATCTCCTTTACCAGGGATAGAAGATGCTCAGACCTGCGACCGGTGATGACGACATCAAAATTATGCCGGGCAAGAATCTTCGCGGTGGCTCTTCCTATTCCTGCCGTGGCTCCTGTGATAATTGCAATGGAACGCATGCGGGTTGTTTGTTAACAAAAGTAAAAATTATCTCGATATGATCTATTCATTATCTTTACACTCAAAATTTATAACAATGGATACGAATGATGCCCGGTTGAAGGAGCGTGCACGCTCATACCTGACACAGGATGAACTCTATTCAATAGAATCGATGCTGGGCCGGGAGCCCAATGCTTTTGAACTGAATATGTTTGCGGCCATGTGGTCGGAACATATATCCTATAAAAGTTCCCTCAAATGGCTGGAAGAGATGCCCGTTGACGGAAAAGAGGTGCATGTTCCGGCAGGGCAGGAGAATGCCGGTGTAATCCGTATCAATGACGAGCTGGGTTGCGTGGTGAAGATGGAGTCACACAATCATCCCATTGCTGTGGATCCCCGTCAGGGAGCTGTTGGCGTGGGTAATTTAAATCGTGACCTGATCACCATGGGTGCCGAACCTGTTGGGCAACTCAATATTTTAAGATTTGGCAACCCCGGGAAGAAGCACATCAGGGATATGGTCAATGCAGTGATTGGTGCACTGGGTAGTTATTCCAACAATTTCGGAGTGCCGGTTGTCGGAGGTGAGATCCTGTTTGATGACAGCTATAATTTTAACCCCCTGGTAAATTTAATGGGGGTTGGGATCGTCCGGATGGACAAGATGATACGCGCTTCACTGAGTAACAGGCACAAGGCACTGGTTTTACTCGGGAAGAAGACATCGGGTCGCGGGATCCATGGTGCCGGATTTGCTTCCAAAGCTATCCGGGGTAAAGGCCATATGGTCCCCGAGTCCCAGGTGGCTGATCCTGCAGGTGGTAAGATTCTGATGGAATGCATTCATGAAATGAACCGGCAGGATCTCATCGGGAGCATGCAGGATATTGGAGCAGGGGGTGTCCTGTGCGCCGCAGCGGAGATGGCATTCAGGGGCGGAAAGGGAATCGAAATTGAACTCGACATGATACCACTGGTCCGTGAGGATATAGATAGCCTGGGAATCCTGTTATCACAAACCCAGGAGCAGATGTTAATGGGAGTGGAAGAAGAGGATTTTGAGAAGATCCTTGAGATTGCCGGGCACTGGGAAATGGAGTGTACCCGTATAGGAACCGTAACTGATAAGGAGCGAATCAGGATTTTAAAGGGGAAAGAGGTACAGGGTGATCTCCCGGTACAGTTACTGGTCAGGGGAGGAGGTGCCCCCGTGTATATACGTGATATGAAAAACAGGGGAAAACTCCCGCGTGTATGCTCTGCTGAAGAGGTCCCCATGCCGGGGAACCTGAAAGATATTGCCAGGAAAATCGTATCCCGGCCCAATGTTGCTTCCAGGCGATGGATATATGAGCAGTTTGATACCATGGCAGGGCTCTCCAACCTGAGCAGTCAATACCCTTCTGATGCGGGTATTGTGAAGATCAACGGGTATGATCAGGCGCTGGCCATGTGTGTGGATGGAAACTCCAGGTATGGCAGGCTGGAACCCAGGAAAGGGGCTATGATTGCAGTAGCACAGGCGGCCAGAAACATTATATGTTCAGGCGGAAGACCTCTTGCAGTGGCGGATTGCCTGAATTATGGAGATCCGTCAGATCCGTATGTCTACAACGATTTTGCTGAGAGTGTAAAAGGAATCTCGGAAGTATGCAGGAAGATGGAGATCCCGGTTATCGCGGGTAACGTGAGTTTCCATAACCTTACTTATAATGGTGAAGATATTACTTCGATCATTCCAACACCTGTGATAGGCATGGTCGGACTGTTGGATAGTCTGGATGATGTGATGACCGTCAATTTCAGGAACAAGGGCGATATGATCTTTCTGATTGGCAGGTCCGATAACGATATTTCAGCTTCTGAATATCTTTCATTCGTCCATATGAGCAATGAATCGGCCGGCCCTAAATTTGATCTTGAATATGAATTGAAACTTCAGCAGGTGGTTGCCAGTGTGGTCAGTAACCGCCTGGTCTCTTCTGCTCATGATGTCTCACTGGGTGGACTGTTTGTTACCCTGGTGGAATGTGCTCTGCCGGGCGGCCTGGGTTTTGATGTCACGTCACCGGCTGAGATCCGGAGTGATGCATTCCTGTTTGGAGAGGCACAGAGCAGGGTGGTTGTAAGTGTGACACCGGATCAGGAGACGAAGTTCCTGGATTTCATGATGGATTCAGGTATTCACTTCTCAGCACTGGGACATGTGACCAAGGAGGAACTGCGGATCGATGATGTCTCATTTGGATTCATTGCTGACTATGCAAGGGATTTTGAAAATGCCCTGCAACACCTGCTGGGGGATTAGTGATTCCCTTTGCTTTATATACTAATTACTATATTTGGCCGTTAGTTCAGTAATGAAAAAATTCACCCTTCCCATATTTTTTCTCTCTCTGGTGCTTTCCGTAAATGCACAGGTGGACCGGCCCTGGAACCTGCCGGCTTTTGACCTGAAAAGGCTTCACTTTGGCTTTACCGTTGGATTTAACGCCATGGATCTGGGGATTGTAAGGAATTATGAAGCAGAAGATTTTATCTATGCTGATGTGAGCCATATCCTGCCCGGGTTCCAGGTGAGTATTATTTCGGACCTGCGGATGAGCGAGAACTGGAACCTGCGGTTTTTGCCCGGGATCAGTTTCGGTTCCAGGGAACTCTATTATTATGAATACAGTGCAAATGGAGGACCGGGAGACCTGGTAAGCATGGCTGATGCGGATAACCCAGTGGAACTGGGCCCCAGTTTTCTCGATTTTCCACTCCATTTCAAATACCGCTCCCAACGGGTGAACAATTACAGGCCATACCTGGTGGGAGGGCTCAATTTCAGGTATGATATGTCATCCAAGAAGGCCTATGACAGCGAGTCAGGTGAATATATCAGATTCAAACCCGCCGATTTTTATCTGGAATTTGGATTTGGAGTTGATAATTACCTGCGCTATTTCAAGTTTGCGCCCGAAATAAAAGTGGCGGTCGGGCTGAGGAATATCATTACCGATAGCAGCCGTCCCCCTCATCCCCAGTTTGTAACTTCCATTGATCGTGTCACCTCGTACATTGTGATGCTCAATTTCCATTTTGAATAGTGATACGGCATCAGAGCCGTCTTCTGAATTCTGAACACACCACTGCCACTGAAGCGGCCACATTGAGGGATTCGGACCCATGATTACTATCTGAAAAGGACGGGATTGTAATGTTGTGCGTGATAACCTGATGATAGTGGTCTGAAAGGCCATGGGATTCATTGCCAAATAGTATGACCGGATCGGGTGCAAAGCTGAAATCATATATATTCTCTCCGCGCAGGAAGGTTCCGTATACGGGTTTTGACACCAGCTCCGGAAGGTGTAGCAGCTCTTCCAGCGGAAGATATTGGACGTGGACCCGGGCTATGGCACCCATGGTGGCCTGTACCACTTTGGGGTTGAACAGATCGACCGATTCCTGCGTGCATACAACATGCCGGATGCCGAACCAGTCGGCTGTCCTGAGAATGGTACCAAGGTTGCCGGGATCCCGGATATCCTCAAAAGCCAGTACCGGAACATGCCGCAGGATCGTTGCATTCCGCTCTTCCCGGGGTATCGAAACCAGGGCGATCACCTGTTGCGGGGCAACCAGGTTGCTCACTTTTTTTATGGCTTCCGGCGAGGCTTCCGTGATTGTGCATCCAGCTTGTTCTGCCAGTTCCTCATTCCGTCTGATCCACCCGGCGGTTGCAAAAATCTCTTTTACCCGGTGTCCCATATTGGTCTGTCCGGATGTGAGTTCATGTACCATCTTTTCTCCTTCTGCCACATATAATTTGTGCTGATCCCTGAATTTCTTCTGCCGGAGCGAACGTATCAGTTTGGATTGTGTTGAAGATATCATGGCCCGTGTTATTTAATTGCAAAGATGAAAAAATATTCTGCTGCATTAAAATTTGTATTTTAGCTTCTTAAAAGAT
>JANTFK010000244.1 GCA_024763595.1 Bacteroidales bacterium
CTCCAGATATTGATGTCCATGGTTTCCATATTCATTACATACCGGATCTTCTTCCGTGATAGTAAGCGGTTCCTCTTACCAGGTATCCTGCTGCTGCTTACCACACCCGCACAATTTATATATGCCAGCAGCATCATGGCTGAGACCCTGTTCCAGTTCCTTATAGTACTGATGGCATGGTCCGTTTCTCAATTATCAGAAAACCTGGGATATATACGCGCAAGGCGGAAAAATAATTTCATCGCAGACCGCCACATCTGGCTTTTTATGCTACTGTTTACACTGGGTATGGCCACCAAACCAGTTCTCTATCCTTTCCTGGTTATTATCATACCCCTCTCCATCCTCCTGTTTATCAAAAGTCGCAGGCGCTCATACCTGTTTGCCCTCATTCTTCCCCTGCTCTGGATAACCCTTTATGGCATCCGGAATTATCATCGGACCAGTTCTCTGCAATATTCCAGCATTCAGACAACCAATATGCTGAACTACAATCTGCGCTACTATCTGATGGATCAGTATGGAAGCGAAGCAGCATCAGAAACCATAGACAGTCTCTATGAAACCTGTGGAGAGAGAGATTCATACAGGGCGAAAAATAACTGCCTGTCCAAAAAAGCGAGAAAGATCATCATGGAACATCCCATGAAGTATGGAGTATTTCATCTGAAGGGATGTGCCCGCTTTTTTTTTGATCCGGGGCGCTTCGACCTGGTCACCTTTTTTCATCTGAAACCTGCCGGTTCATCAGGATTCCTTTACCAGCTCAATGCCCATGGAGTATCCGGTGCAATCCTTTTTCTTACAGGCGAAGGATGGAAGCTGGTAATCATACTCGCTTTGATTTTCCTGTTTAAAATCATTAAAATCACCGGGTTCCTGCTCTATATTTTCAGAGGAAAAGCGGATTTGCCACTGCGCATCTTCCTGATACTGCTGGTGGGTTACCTGTCCCTGGTAACCGGGCCACTGGGAGCATCCAGGTTCCTTCTGCCGGTGGAACTTTTTCTCATTGCCGGTGCTATAAAAGGATGGATCTCCCTGGTAAAGGATCTCAGGGACAGGTATGCCTTATCAACTACCGGGTCAGATGCCGGGATAACTAAAGATCCAGTATCCTGAAAATCTCTGTAAAGTCAGGTGACAGTATGATCTCTGTACGACGGTTTTTTCTCCTCGCTTCCGGGGTTTTGGCAGGATCCACCGGGAGATATTCCCCGCGGCCTGCCACCGTCAGCCTTTTGGGATCGATGCCGGAGCCATCCAGCAGGATCCTCACAATGGAAGTGGCCCTCAGGACGCTCAGATCCCAGTTATCTTTGATGGAAGAACCCTTTCTGAAGGGCACATCATCAGTGTGGCCCTCGATCATAATATTTATATCAGGATGTTTAGCCAGTACCACAGACAGCTGTCGAAGCGCCCGAACCCCGTTGGGGTCCACCGTTGTACTGCCCGATTTAAACAACAGTTTCTCCTGCAGCGATACATAGACCTTTCCATCTTTACGGGTAACCGTCAGACCTTGTCCTTCAAATCCAAGCAGGGCTTTGGCCACTTTCTCCTTCAGTTCTTCCAGTATCCTGTCCTTCTGGTGCAACATCTCGTCCATCTCCATCAACCTGGCATTTCTGGCTTCCAATTCTGCCTGAAGGCGGTTCACATCCTGGCGCTGGTTATTTACACTGGCTTCCAGCTCTTTCAGGAGTTGTTCCTTTTTTGTGAGATTTTCCTGGGTGGTCTGTAATTCATTCAGCAATCTTCGTGTTTCCCGGGCATTCCCCCTCAGGAGAGCCTCATGCGTCGATTCCAGATCGGAATACTTTCTTTCAAGCTGCGCAATTTGCTGTTGCAGCTCCCCAACTTTTTTATGGATCCTGATGCTGTCTTGCACGATCTTCTCCTGTTGTCGTTCCACATCATCAATCCTGGCTTTCATTTCACGATTTTCAACAGTGAGATGTTCGTTCTCCGCCATCAGGTCATCTCTTTCAGACTGCAGCGTGTTGCTTTTCCTGGATAGCTGGGAAAACTCACTGGAAGGTACGCAGGAGCCCAGTAGGGCCGTTCCAAATACTATTATGATGATCTTCCTCATGACTTATAATAACGGTTCAATCTTTGAAAATTACACAATTTTGGAAGGTATTGGCCGACCTTTTATCACTAGTTCGTTTCAAGATATTAACATGTGGAAATATTTGTACCTTTGCACCTGAAATCAATACTGTTGTCAGTGGCAGAGGACTCGTATAAACTACTTCGAACAATCGATGGTCCAGGTGACATGAAGTCGCTGACTCCGGAGCAGTTACTTCAGCTAAGCCAGGAGTTGCGGCAATTTATCATTGAGATTGTTTCATCCAATCCTGGGCATTTTGGAGCAAGTCTTGGGGTGGTGGAGCTCACTGTTGCCCTGCATCATGTGTTTAACACTCCCCTGGATAAAATTATCTGGGATGTTGGCCACCAGGCTTACGGACATAAAATTCTCACCGGCCGCAGGGATATTTTTCATACCAACCGGAAGTATGGGGGAATCAGCGGTTTCCCAAGACCTTCTGAAAGCAAATATGATGCCTTTGGCGTGGGACATGCTTCCACTTCTATTTCCGCGGCTCTGGGAATGGCAGCTGCAAACGATTATAAGGATCAGAAAGAGCAACAGGTCGTGGCCGTAATCGGTGATGGATCGCTCACAGGAGGTATGGCATATGAAGCCCTGAACAATGCCGGGCATGCAGGTAAAAACATGCTGGTGATCCTCAATGACAACCATATTTCCATTGATCCCAGTGTGGGGGCCATGAAGGATTATCTGCTGGATATCACCACTTCCAGGGCTTATAATAAGGTGAAGAACGATGTTTGGAACCTGCTGGGATTCCTGAGTAAGATTGCTCCCAATGCCAGGCATTATGCACAGAAGATTGAAAATGCGATCAAATCCATTGCCCTCAAGCAGAGTAATCTTTTCGAGTCACTGAACTTTCGCTATTTTGGACCGGTGGACGGGCATGATGTGATCCATCTGGCTGAAATATTGAGGGATATTAAACAAATTCCCGGGCCTAAATTGTTGCATGTAATTACCCAGAAAGGTAAAGGCTTTGCCAAAGCCGAAGAGAATCAGACAGCGTTCCACTCACCTGGTAAATTCAACATGTATACGGGTGAAATCATCCAGAAGGTAACGGACCAGCCCCAGCCACCGCTTTACCAGGACGTATTTGGAGAGACCATCCTTGAACTGGCAAAAACCAACAAGAAAATTATTGGCATTACACCGGCGATGCCCACAGGATCTTCGCTGAAGATCATGATGGATGAGATGCCCGACCGCACCTATGATGTGGGTATTGCCGAACAACATGCCGTGACTTTTTCAGCCGGACTGGCGGCATCGGGCATGATCCCGTTCTGCAGTATTTACTCTTCTTTTATGCAACGTGCCTACGACCAGGTAATCCATGATGTGGCCCTTCAAAATCTTCCCGTTGTTCTTTTGCTTGACCGGGCCGGACTGGTAGGATCGGACGGGGCAACCCACCATGGAGCATATGACCTGGCCTTCTTCCGGTGCATACCCGGGATAACCATTGCCTCACCCCTGAATGAGGTGGAAATGAGGGACCTGATGTATACGGCACAGCTTAAGCCTGCAGGTCCTTTTGTGATACGTTATCCCAGGGGAAGGGGAGTGACAGTGGACTGGAAGCAACCTTTCAGCGAAATTGAAATTGGTAAGGGACAACAGTTAAAGGATGGCCGTGACCTGGCTATTCTTTCCCTCGGGCCCATTGGCTACCAGGCTTCGCGTGCCATAGAAAAACTTGAAAAAGAAGATATCAGTGTGGCGCATTATGATATGCGTTTCCTGAAGCCCTTGGACAACATACTGCTTAAGAGTGTTTTCTCCAGATTTAAGAAGATTATCACCCTGGAAGACGCTTCCATTATCGGAGGTCTGGGAAGTGCGGTAGTTGAGTATATGAATGACAACAGTTACAAAGCCAAGATCATTCGCATGGGCATCCCTGACCGGTTTGTGGACCATGGCACACAAGCAGAGCTCTATAAAGAGTGTGGGTATGATGCTGAAGGAATTGTCAGGGCAGCCCGGAACCTGGTTCACTCAAAGATCCTGACAAAAGCCATTTAATTCCCTTTACAAATCAAACTTGATACCCTGTGCCAGCGGAAGTTCCGTTCCATAATTAATGGTGTTGGTCTGCCTGCGCATATAGGCTTTCCAGGCATCGGATCCGGATTCACGGCCACCGCCTGTCTCCTTCTCACCACCGAAAGCACCCCCGATCTCAGCTCCTGATGTCCCCAGGTTCACATTGGCAATCCCGCAATCGGAACCGACACCCGACAGAAATTGTTCGGCTTCAAGCAGGTTTGTTGTAAAGATGGCAGATGAAAGACCCTGAGGCACATTATTATTCAGGGCTATGGCTTCATCTATGGTCCTGTATTTAATCAGGTATAACAAAGGAGCAAAGGTTTCGTCCTGAACGATCTGGTAATAATTCTCAACTTCGGCCAGGGCCGGGACAACATAGGTTCCCGCCTCATAACCTCGTCCGGATAACAGTTCACCGCCAAAGAGGATGGTTCCCCCCTCCTGCTGCACTTTTTCAATCGCACTGGATAAAAGCAATACCGCGCTTTTATCCACAACCGGTCCCACCAGCACTTTTTCGTCCAACGGATTGCCGATCTTTTCTGCCACCTGTTTATAGGCTTTCAACAACCTGGATTTAACCTCATCATACACCTCTTCCTGGATGATTACCCGCCGGGTGGAGGTACAACGTTGTCCGGCTGTACCAACAGCACCAAATACAATGGTCGGTATGGCCATGTCCAGATCCGCTTCTTTTGAAATAATAAGGGCATTGTTTCCCCCAAGTTCCATGATAGAGTTACCGAGCCGTTTACCTACGATACCCGAGACTCGCTTCCCCACCGCAGTTGATCCGGTTACCGAAAAAAGCGGGATCCTGTGATCTGCTGCGAAGTTATCCCCCACCACAGAGGACTTGGCCACGATCAGGTTAAACACTCCTTCAGGCACATTATTCTTTCTGAGCACATTACTAATCACATGTTGTACAGCAATGGCAGTTAACGGGGTTTTAGAACTGGGTTTCCATACAACCACATCACCTGCAACAGCAGCGATCATGGCATTCCATGCCCATACGGCAACCGGGAAATTAAACGAGGTAATCAGTCCTACGATCCCCAGCGGATGATACTGGTCATACATCCGGTGGAAGGGTCTCTCCGACTGCATAGTATAACCATACAACTGCCGGGATTGCCCTACAGCAAAATCACAGATATCGATCATCTCCTGCACTTCACCCATGCCTTCCTGGAAGATCTTACCCATCTCGAGTGTGACCAGAAATCCCAGGTCCTCTTTGGCTTCACGCAGTGCCAAGCCAATCTGCCTGACCACTTCTCCCCTTTTAGGTGCAGGCACCAGGCGCCATTGTTTAAAAGCCTCCTGCGCTGTTTTGATTATGGTTTCATAGTCATCAATGGTCGCATTGGTCACCTTTGCAATAATCTCCCCGTCAATGGGAGAAACCGACTCAGTGACATCTCCTTTTGTCTCCAGCCATTGCTCTCCGGTAGCAGCACCGGGATTTACATTCTGGATACCCAGGTTGTTTAAAACCCGGATCACCTGTTCTTCAAATTTTTTCTCCATGAATTTTGCATATAAAACTGATCAACAAAATTAGCAATGGTATACTTTAAAAAAGATATTTTAGAACATGCCGGTTTTGAAGTTATCATCAAAAATAGCGGATTGAAGTTACCCG
>JANTFK010000245.1 GCA_024763595.1 Bacteroidales bacterium
TATTGCTGTCAACCCGTTCATGCAGTTCCCGGCCTTCGGCAGTAAACCGGTTCTCCACCCAGAGATTCTCCAAATGGATTAAGGCACACTGTCGCGGACAGAACATATAGTGCTGCAGGGCCGAGAGCATGATGAAATCAGATTCGAGGTACAAATTTTCTCCACAATCTTTACTTTTCTCTATGTTGGTTTCTTATTATCCAGTAATTTTGACCAGCCAGCGCCTGAACGGTTCGGTTTTGGGAGAGTGAAACGATTGAATAATGCAAAATATTCCTTCGATATTGACGCAATCTGTTTTTCTGTTTTGCCGTCTGCTACCTTCAATCTCAGCCCGTGACAAAATGTCACGCTTTTAGTTCCCTCATTATTTAAGTGCTGTTTCAGCTTGCGCCAATAAGCTCCTGTTTTAGTAATTTAACTGGTCGGATACAGGCCACCGATTTTTACAGCATTTCGATAATTTCTACACCTCGCGGGGCTTCGCCAATCGAGACTTCATAATCTGAAAAGGAGCGTGGCGGCAGGTCACCGCAATTCTTTTCCACATTTACCAAATCGAACAATTTCTGTGCCGGGGCATTACCAATCTTGCTTTCGTGCTTAAAAACGATCAGTTTTCTGGTTGCCATCTCGCCCCGTGCCGCAGATCTGTCATGATCAAACATATTGAGAAGTGCATCCCAGAACAGTTTTAGATCATCTTCTGAAAATCCGGTTTGCTGGGCTAATGGTGCAGAGATGAAACCATGCATCTCATAAAGACCATAAGGGATATAAGTTTTTCGTCCCATTGTTCTATTGTCACCACCCTGGGCATCTGCCTCTTTACGAGTTTCAACAGCCATCCTGGTAATCGTAGCTTCAAGCGGAATAATAGGATCAATACTTTGCGAAAAAGAAAATTGTACCGGACCCCGTACCTGACCACAATTGTTCTCCTTTGTGGACATTACTGCTCCAAAAGTTCGTACATCAAAAAAATGTTTGCACATCCAAGCTCGTGCTTTACTGATTTTTTCAGACTTATCCTTCACCTCTGTCAAACTATTGTAAGCCGGAAGTCGGCGTTCGGTTAAAATTCCCCTTTCTTTTACATAAATATTAAATGGAGTCTGATCTTCCTTAACCAGGTCAACATAGTTTCTCACCTTACGCTTTATGCAAACATCAGTGGTGATTCCATGTCCTGTTTCAGGATCTATCCGCGGCATGTTACCGCCGTCCGGATCACCGTTTGGGTTCCCATTTTTAACATCAAACAACAACACAAATTCATAACGGTTCTTTATGGCTTCACTCATTTTCATCTCCTTCGATTATTTCGTTCGTTGTGGTTGCAGATTTACGGTAGAGGGCATTTTTCTGCTGATAATATGCAATGGCAAATAAGCCCTGTTCCTTCAAGTCCATATGGTTTGGGAAATTATCTATATGTTCCATGATCTCGGCAATACGGCGATCAGATATATTTCCATATTCAGCCTTTTCAATATGATGTTGTGCCAATTGGATGAGCCTCGGAAAAACACTGGCCGGGGTTGCTGATGCGGCACTGAAAAAACGGTCTTTAATGGTTGCATTCACTTTCCCTAACGCATCAAGTTGGGCCTTTTCAAGCACAGCAAACAATCTTCCTAACAAGTAAGCAATCTCTCGTCGGTCACGGTCTAGAGCCATTGGAACCTCCTTTTTATAGTTTCTTTGTAAAACAGCTTTTAGTATAGATGCCCGTAAATAGTTGATTCTTTGATCCGCCCGGATGCGGCCAATAACTCCCTGAAATAGATTTTGCGGATAATTTATCCCGGTTAAAATTGAGCGCGTCAAAGTCCCGGCTAAAACCGGGGAAATATCTTTTGTTTCACGGGCAGTTTCTTTCAGCAGATGCCAGACCCCGGGAAATTGAATGTCTTTTTCCGAGCATTCCATCTCAAGATTGGCGAAATGATCCTGAAAACGTGACATCAGTTCACTTACCGAACAGACATGCCAAAAACGCAAGGCAAGACGGGCCTTATTAAGGGAAAACCCTAAAATATAGAATTTCAGGTTTTCCTCTCCTGCCAAATCATTCGGCAGAGTTCCTTGACGAACAGCCTGCAAAAATTTCTGCACTGGAATCACTGCGGCATTATCCTCCTTTGCAGGGTTTAAGATTTGCCCGAAGAGTTTTTCAAAACGTGATTCCCTCTCAGCCCAGAAAACGGTAATCACATCACCTATCCGCAAACGTTGAAGCCTGCTCCGCAATAAGAATTTCAATGCAGTGGCACTTTTAAATTCATCTATGACTGAAATCGGGGCATTTTCACCTCTTCTCTTACCGTATGATTCATAAGCAACTTCATTAAATGACACAAGTGAAGCGCCGGTACCAAACTTAAACTGGGTATACTGCGGCTGGATATCATTGACCTTGCCATCCAGAAAACTGACTCCTTGAGGATGCTTTTTCCGGGTAATAAAATCCACCCAAAGCTTTTTCACTTCAGAACGTTCATGGATGAAACAGCTGTCTCCCTGTAATCGTAAAGCCACCCATTTCCCATGGGGTCCACTGATCTCTTTCCAATTTTCTAATGCCAGCGAATTTTCAGGCTTCCATTTGGCAAGAAACAATTTTACCGCCAATACGCCGTCATCCTCTGATTCCCCACAAACTTCATCAACCAGAGATTTGAATGACTGATGATGCACTGGCTTTTTCGTATTTCCGGACAGACCAAAAATATAGTCAGCTTTATCAACCATAAAGTTTGGCGTGGTCGCCGCGGCATTCGCGCGCACATTGACCTGGTTGGTATAGGGAACAACAGAAGTTCGAAAAGTAAAAGCATTTGCCTTGATTTTCGTTCGCAAATCTTCCGGTTGTCCGATCATATTGCCCTCTTTATCAAGGGTAAGAACAAATCCGATATCTTCAATGCTGAAACCATAAGGTGGTACTTTATCTGTTTCCGCAAGACGTTCATACAGGAAAATTAACGACTGAAAAATCATGAAACCACCTCCTGCCGACAGTCAATGACTCCATCGTGCATTACCGCTCTGAAAAAACAGGGGGTCATATCATTGGCAAAATCAATATCGTGCAACATGAACCCTAAATCCTGTTCCCCTGTAAATGAAGAGACTGGTATTTTATCGCACCACTCGAAACTAACCGGGAATTCACGACAGCCAAAATAGGGTCGGTGAAAACACTGTCCTTTTTTTACTCGCCGTTCAAATATGGCTAGATGTTTTCCCGGATCATTGCCATCACTTCCCGTAAGCTCGAAATGAGCTTCAATCACATACTCAACGTCGCGTAAAACCATTGATGCCCGTTGTTGACGATCATCCTCAATATAGCGACAAACCGGCTTTCCCCCTTTCATATCAGTATTATTTACCGAAACCCGGTTGGCAAGTTCATTGCGGCGTATGTTATCAAAACGAACCGGGCGCAACACATGAATCCGGTCAATAAACCAACGAATGGCTGGTTTCCAGTAAATGGCCTCCAGAATTCCACGGGCGGCTGAGGGTGTAATTACATCGTATGAAACCCGTTCGACTTTCATTTCCGGGCGGGTAAATAAGGCATAATCTCCCCATACCCTCAATTTTATCCCATAACTCATTATAAACCTCCTCTCCCTTATCCAAAAAAAGCCATCCCTACCGGGGGCTTACATTTAAGCCCGGTAACTTCAGAATACAACTCATCAGTACGCAATACCCATACCCCTGGCACCGGGTTTTCCAACCAATCCTTTATCTCAGCAAACTGATAAGGGTAAATCTGCACACTATACTGTTGCAGTTGCCGCAAAATACCGCCTTTATGTTCCGTGAAATCAAGTGCTTGTACCAGTTTTACCGCTTTCGCATCCAGGGCAATGATTACTGGTTCCGTGGCAGAGTTAATCATTCTAAATTTAGCTATTTCCTTAAATTGAATATCCAGCGACTGAGCCGCACTGCACCAGATATCAATAATACCATCTTCATCCATCCGTTGCTCATTTTTCCAGAAAAAATCCGCAAAATATTCCCTGATACATTCAGGGCTGGTAAGTCGTCCCGCAAACGCGTTGAATAACTTTTCCGCCGATTGTGCGGCCTGACGAAAAAAGGAGCAATCGGAACCTTCAGGAAAATTAAAGACATTGACCTTGCAGGGAGTTGAACTCAAGCCGTTCCGATTACACCTTCCAGCAGCCTGGGCGATACTGTCAATGCCGGCAACAACCCGAAATACACAAGGAAAATCTACATCAACACCGGCTTCAATAAGTTGCGTACTGATCACCCTGCAGGGAGTTGAGTCAGTAGACAATAATCTATCTCTGATTTCATCCAATTTTTTCGTTCGGTGGACCGGGTACATCAAGGCACTCAGATGAATGTTTGCATCAGATTCCGGCAAAGCGTTGAAAATATCCAGGGCCTGCTGCCGGGTATTGACGATGCAAAGCACTTGGTTGTGCGCTAACAGATCATTCGCAATTTCCTCCACGCTGAGTTTACCCGTATAAACTTCTTCGGTCCTTTTCAAAACGGAGAAAAGTTTTGGCACGTCATCAATTATTTCGCGAACATTTTTCAATCCGCACGTAAATTGTTCCGAAAATTCAACGGCTGGCTGAGTTGCCGTACATAATACCGACGTGGCACCGTAATTCAATGACAATTCCTTAATGACCTCAAGACAAGGTTTTAACTTTTCTACCGGTATGGCTTGTACTTCATCGAAAATTATGATGCTGTCAGCCACATTATGTAATTTACGACATTTAGAAGTCTTGTTTGCATAAAAAGAGTCAAAGAACTGGACATTGGTAGTCACCACCAGCGGTACATCCCAGTTCTCAGATGACAGGCGGGTTTTCCAGTCAGAATCGTCTGGGATAAAGTTGCAATGGTGCTCCAAGACGGCATCATCTCCGAGCATATCACGAAAAACTTTGGCATTTTGTTCAATTATACTGGTAAATGGAATCACATAGATAATTCTCCGTTTCCTCCACTTTTTAAGGTGACTTAAAGAGAAAGCCAGAGATGCCAATGTTTTACCGCCACCGGTGGGGACCGTCAAAGAAAATAATCCAGGCTCTAATTCTGCCGCCTCAAGTATATTTTTGAGAACCTGTTCTCGCTGTTGATTTACAGTTGTGGTTTGATCGGCTTTTTCACGCAAAGCAGTGAAGTTTACCCAAAATTTATCATAAAATTCTTCAAACTCAGGATAACCCGCACGTTGCTTTGATTTTTCTGAGTCTAATGAAGCTTCAGTATCAAGGTAATCGGCATCCACCAGACAGGAAAATAACATTCTGGTAAAAAACTGTAGTTGAAAACCGAAGCGTTCAGGATCAGGTGAGAAGGGTAATTTATCAGGAAATTCGGCAATTACAGGAAAAACATTAATATTTGAATATTGCTTTTTGAGTTTTTCGGCCAGGGCCGCCGTTGATTGATCACTCCAATTCGGTAATCCTCCATGATGTCCGGCGATACAATACGCCAACAATTTACCCGCTTCTTGAGACTGTTTGTAAAGCCAGTGTGCCCCGGCGGCAGCGTGGTTTGGATGTCCGTCATAATACTTTGTAAACTCATCAATTACATTGTTTACATGGCGTAAATAAGCCTGCCAAGGAAAGGTACCCTTCCCCAAATCATGACATTTCCCCGCTAAAACCCCCCATTGGCCGGCCCCAAAAACTGCTGCAAAATTTTCTGCCAATTTTGCAACATTCTCCAAATGCTCAGATAATTCCTGCCAATCTGATTTGTCTGGATTATCAGTAGAATGGGCATAGTAAATGTGCATGAATTTTCCC
>JANTFK010000246.1 GCA_024763595.1 Bacteroidales bacterium
AGAAAGAGTGTATCGGCAATATTATCAGCCAGTCCCTTGCACAGGCTTGCACATATGGCCTTCAGACCATATCCCTGTTGCTGGGCATGGATCAGGTCGGTTTTGGCAAATACGGAACATCTTGCAGCAATATCCGGAATGGGAGCACCGTTCTGTAACGCCAGGTTGGACAGGGCGGAAGTATCTTTCAAATTAAGCCTCCGTGCCTGTTGATCCAGGAAACTGCCGGTGCCTGCCGCACAGGAGGAACTGTGACTGGTCTGCAGATAATTGCCTGCACCATCAAGTTCAATCAGATAAAACCGTTCGGCCCCCACATGCAGGATGGATCGTGCATCCAGATGCAGAAATTTTACACCTTCCATCAGGGAGACCTGCTGGTCATAGATCTTCACCACGCTTCTGAAATGGGTCTTCCCGGATGGACTGGCTATTCCCCTGATCCGGTCCCTGTCATATTTCCCGGTCAGCTCCGTCAGTTTGTTCCGGACATCCCCGTGATGCAGGGCGTAAATATGATCAACCAGGTTGCCGTGCATATCCAGGCCGACCACCGATATGGATACCGACCCCACATCAATTCCCAAAATGATACCATCTCTGGCTGCTGTTTCTCTCTTCATGCTATCTCCAGGAATCTTCGTTATTAAAAATATTCAAAAAACAGTACGCCGCAATGGTTATATTTGTTAAAGTTATTGAAACCATGATTGACCGGATCACAAAATACCTGCGTTCAGCCGACCGTGACTACACCTTCTCCATCATCATTCCCAGCTGGAACAATCTCCCCTATCTGAAGAATTGCATGGAGAGCCTCGCACTTCATTCATCGCTCCCCCACCAGGTGATCGTTGTTGTAAATGAAGGGACGGACGGAACACTGGAATGGTTGAAGGAACCGGTTATGGATCATGTGGACCTGATCCATTCGCCACAGAACATGGGAATCTGTCACGGTGTCAACCTGGGACGCACCCTTGTAAAAGCCGGTTATATCATATACATGAACGATGATATGTATGTGCTGCCAGGGTGGGATACTGCGCTGTATGCAGCCATCAGAAAGATCGGAACACAGATGTTCATGCTCTCGGCCACCATGATTGAACCTGTGGAGACAGGGAACAACTGTGTTGTTGTAAAAGATTACGGATCTGATCTGGAAAGTTTCGACAGGGAGAAGTTGCTCCATGAATATAAAGCCTTGCAGAAGTCAGACTGGATGGGCAGTACCTGGCCCCCTGTTGTATTGCACAGGGATCTGTGGGATATGGTGGGTGGTTTCAGCACCGAATTTAGTCCGGGAATGTATTCGGATCCCGATCTTTCATGTAAACTGCTTCAGACCGGAGTCAGGCATTTCCTGGGTGTCGGATCCAGTCTGGTCTATCATTTCGGATCAAAATCGACCCGAAGGATCAAGAAAAACCAGGGACGCAAAACCTTTATGTCCAAGTGGGGAATCTCTTCCAGGGTGTTCCGGAAGGAATTCTTAAAAATGGGCAAGAACTACAGCGGTCCGCTTCCCGAACCTGACCAGAGCATCCGTAATCATCCTTTCAACCGGCTGAAACGATTTTTTCAGTAACCTGTGGTCCGGCTGCAGACAATCTTTCCGGAAAGCAGACCATCGTCACCGTTCCGGATACGATAATAATAGAGTCCGGGGGCAACCCTTTGATCCTGGCTGTCTTTCCCGTTCCATGTTACCGTATGGGTTCCGGCAGAAAAGTATCTCTTATCGATAATACGCATCAACCTTCCCACTGAATCAAAAATGGTGATCTCTGCTGTCCCTGCCACGTTCAATCCGAATTCTATGACACTACTTCCGGTAAAGGGATTGGGGTAGCTTTTTGAGGAAATGATGGACCCCTGAAGCTGCCCATGGGAAAGTGTTGAATCTGCTGTTTCGCTTGTCAGGATAACTATATCATCATAGAGCCTGCGTTCAAAATCAGTATATGCACCATCTGTTTCATTATAAAGCGGGAAGATATGTACAGGGGTCAGGATTGCCTGCCATGTGTTCGCATCAACCGGTCTTACATCCACCTCAAGATGGCCATAATGCTTGCCTCCGCTGACGAGGATACCATTCTCCCATACCTCCGGCACATCCGTATGTACCAGGAATTGTTGCCATGTATTGCTGGTCCCTTCATAAGGACCTCTCAATCCGTCACCCCCGGTCCCCACATCAAAAACCTCTAAACTATGGTCCACTTCGGTCCCGCCGGGCAACAATTCGTGCCCGGTCACCTCTGAACGTTCCCACATTTCATCATGGCCACAGAACACCGCATCCACGCCATATTTCATGAACAGGGGGGTAAGGACCCTGGTGGGTTGTCCCGATTGGTTGTCTTCCCCAACTCCACTACCCGGGGGATACCCGTGGGGTCCGGAAGAATAGGGAATATGATGGAACATCACAAAGGTGAACAGGCTGGTCGCCTGAGCAATGGAGAGTTGTTCCTCCAACCAGCTGTATTGCCTCGATCCGGGACCAAAGTCAGGTGCATGGCCCCCTGCGGAATCATTCTCACCCAGCAGATAAAAATTGGTATCATCCGTTGATCCGTTGGGGCTTTGATTACATGCATCGAGCACAATGAACGATACAGGGCCATAACTGTAACTGTAGTATCTTCCTTCCTGGCTGGGATCAGGGGAGTTGTTGGGAGGGGTTTCGAAGTAAGTCAGATATTTATTGATAGCCCTTTCCGATCCGGGCTGGTTATACCCATCCATCTGCGGGCCCTCATAATAATCATGATTCCCGGGAGTTGCCAGCAGTGGTACCTGACCAGCCAAACTCACCGATGTATCCGGACCGGTATTATGTTTCCAGAATTCATCCCAGTCCCGCTGCTCGCCCCCATGCTGGGCAATATCTCCGGCAATCAGCACCAGATCAGGGTGTCTGGATCGTATAACGGTCAGGTTGTTCCGGTATCCGGTTGTCTGATCCACCAGGTAGAGGCGGCTTGATCCATCCACAGGATTGGTCCATGTTGTGGGCTTTCCGGTTGATTCAGGTTCTGTTTCACAATCGGAATATACGATAAACCGGATAGAATCATTACCGGAAGGTGCCGTCTGAAAGGTGGATGTAAAAGTATCGGATGCCTGGATCACCCTGTATTGATAAATGGTCCCCGGTTCCAGAGACTCCAGCCTGATGGTGTGGCTGTATGGAGCGGGAGGGGCATCCCCTCCGAAAAAGGCAGCATCTTCCCAGTGCGGGTACCCGAGTGCTTCTGCAACAACGGGAACGCTGATCCGGCTGTTTTCTGAACCGCCGCCTTCCGTGCTCCAGTAAAGTATTCCCGGTATTTCAGTTTCAGAAAACCAGTGAATGCTCATGGCATCCGGAGCCGGATGCTGCAGATAGGGCCATACCCGGAAACCATCCTGTGCAATTATGGAAACTGAAAAGAGCAGAAGGAGGGCATAAACCGCGATTTTTTTAACCAAACTTTTCATCATGGGGTAAAGTAAGAAAAAAAAAGATAATATAACGGTAACATCTGTTCGGCTCTGTTTGTTGGGATCCGGGACAAATAATTTGATGCCCAAAGTCTGAGTGATTTGAAGGAGAGATCATATCTTTGGCAGTGATAAAATATGCTGCAGAGAAACATAATCAATTTACGATGAAAAGAAAAGATATTCGGGCAACCTTCATATTTTTCCTTGCGATTTCAATTTTCATCCCTGCTGCAGGACAGATCTCATCCGGGGAAATCGATCAGCTGATGAAAAAGGCCATGGAGAAGTTTACCGTGGCAGGTGCAGCGGTGGGCATTGTGAAAGATGGCAGGATTATTCATGCAAGGGGATATGGTGTTAAATCTGTGGAAACAGGGGAAAAGGTAGATGAACATACCTCCTTTGCCATCGCATCCAACAGCAAGGCATTTACAACCACAGCCCTGGCACTCCTTGTGGAAGAGGGAAGACTATCCTGGCAGGACCGGGTCGTTGATCACATACCTGAGTTCAGGATGTACAACGATTACGTTACCCGGAATTTCAATATTCAGGACCTGCTGACCCACCGGAGCGGAATGGGCCTGGGAGCAGGGGACCTTCAGCTGTGGCCTTCGGGATCCGATTTTTGCATGAAGGATCTGCTGACCAACTTCCAGTATTTTGAACCGGCCTCACCATTTCGTACCAAATATGATTATGATAATATCCTGTACCTGGTGGCCGGGGAAGTGATCAAACGGGTAAGCGGGGTGTCCTGGGAAGACTTTGTCAGGGAACGGATCATGATTCCGCTGGAAATGGACAATTCCTATACCCTGCCACCGGGTATGGTTGAATCTGACAACCTGGCCACGCCACACATGGTTGTGGATGGAACTCTGAGAACCATTCCTCCCTATGAACTGGACCCTGAAAAGATCAACGGGGCCGCCGGGGGTGTGCTTTCCAATGCAGAGGATCTCTGCCGGTGGATGCTGGTACACCTCAACGGGGGGAAGTATGGCAACAACCTGGAAAAGCAACTCTTCACAGCAAAGAGTCAGCGCGAGATGTGGAAGATCCATATCACTACCGGCACAAAATCATCGTCACGCTACAACTCTCATTTTTCCGGATACGGACTGGGATGGAGGCTGACTGACCTGAACGGGAACCTGAGTGTTTCCCACACCGGTGACCTGTCCGGAATGCTATCCAAAACCATCATGATCCCCGATCTCGGACTGGGAATTGTGGTGCTGACCAACTCCTACTATGGGGGAGCAGGTTTGTTTCGTGCCGTTACCCAAACCATCGCGGACAGTTACCTCGGACTGGATGCTTTTGATTGGATCGCTTATTACCTGAAAAAACAACAGGAACGCTCCGGAGATGCAGATAGTGTGGTAGAACAGGTATGGGCCACGGTGGATAAAGCAGGTAACGGACATATCAACATGGATGATTACACCGGGATCTATGAGGATCCATGGTTCGGGAAAATCAAGATCTACCGGCAGGGCGAACAACTCTGGTTCTCATCACTGCGATCGCCTGCCCTGACAGGCCCCATGTTTTACTATAAGGCCAATGCCTTTGCCATTAAGTGGGAGAAACGGGAACTGGATGCCGATGCATTGGCCATATTCAGCCTGGATGAGGAGGGTAAAGCACAACGCATTACCATGAAGGGGATTTCACCTGATATCGATTTCAGTTATGATTTCCAGGATCTGAATTTCAAACGGACCGGCCGGTAAGATCAACCTTTCATAGAAATATCATGTAACTTTTCCGGATCGAGCACCCTGATCCTTTTACCATCCAGCGTTATGATCCCGTCCCTTTCAAGCTCTTTCAGGATACGGATCGCACTGTCTTTGGTCATACTGGTAATATCTGCCATATCCTGCCTGGTGATATCATCACCAATAACATGACTGTCGTAAACATCCCTGCTCAGGTAAATAAGCGCATCGGCAATCCGGCCGTGCATCTGCTTCTGGGTCAGTCCCACCATACGCTCAATCGCATTCAGATAATGATTGGAGCAATGTATGAGTACCCGTTCACAAAACTGACTGTTGGCAGCAACCACTTTTTTATATTTTGTCGCATCGATAAAGCAAACCAGGGTCTCCTGAACTGCCACCACACTGTACCTGTGCTTCCCGCTTGCATAAACACAGGGGGCCCCAACCAGTTCCCACGGTTTAATAAATTCCAAAATGATGTTCCGGTCATTGTGTCCCTCAATATACATCTTCGCAAATCCTTCGATCATAGAAATCAGGGAATCGGCCCTGGTCCCCTGTTTTAAAATGACTTCACCTTTGCGG
>JANTFK010000247.1 GCA_024763595.1 Bacteroidales bacterium
AGGATCAGAAAAAAAATGAGAATTACAGGTAAATTGTATCGACGACGGCTCATACTATTGACTCTTCGGCTTCATAAAATCAACTACGAGGCAAAATTATAACTTTATTGAGATCCTGCTTCAGAAAACTATTCACAATGATGCATCCCCGGCTTTTGTTAAACATATATTTACACTCCTTTGTTAAACAATAGTTACATTTGTATGGCAATCCGATATTTATGGTGAAATACGAATATTTTAACCGGGATATAAGTTGGCTCTCCTTTAATTTCAGGGTGCTTCAGGAGGCAATGGACCAGACCCTCCCCCTCTATGAACGCATCAAGTTCCTGGCTATTTATTCCAATAACACAGAAGAGTTTTACCAGGTACGGGTCAGCTATTACAAGCAGATGCTGAGGCACGAAAGAGAATTTCCCAAACAGCATTTCAGAGATGTGAACCCTGCTAAGATCCTCAAGCAGATCAATGAGATTGTGACCAACCAGCAATCGATCTTCCATCTGCTGTTTGAGGAGGAGATCATACCGGCACTGCGAAAGAACGGAATTATTGTAGTGAATGAAGAAGATGAGCTTTCAGAAGAGCAACTGGACTATATTCAGGATGTTTTTTACTCCAATATCCTTACCTCCATTGAACCAATCCTGCTGGTTAAAAAGAAGGTTCAACCTTTCCTGAAGACCGGGCAACCCTACCTGGCCATGGAGATGGTAAGCATCGCCGGTAATAATAATAACAGACGACTGAAGCAGCGGTATGCGCTTGTAAGAATCCCCACCGACCACAATATCTCCAGGTTTGTTGAACTTCCGGGCAGGGATGGGAAACATTATATCATGTTCGTCGAGGATGTGATCATGCGCCATATTGATGCCATCCTGCCCGGGTACAGGGTAAATAACTGGTATTCCATCAAGCTGACCCGTGATGCAGATATGGAATACGATGATTACGAAGGTGAAGATCTGATTGAGGCCATTGACAGGATCCGGTCGATCAGATCTGTGGGGGAACCCAACCGCTTTCAGTATGACCGCTCCATGCCCCAGAAATTACTCGAATATCTGATGGCCTCTTTTCATATTTCGAAGGATCTTCTGGTTATAGGTGGAAGCAGGCATAATTTCAGGGATTTCTTCAATTTCCCCAACCCTGTCTATCCAAAACTTGAGATAGAGAACCTGCCTCCGGTACCCATTCCTGCACTTGCCAACCTGAAGAAACCCATTGCTGCCCTGATCAGTAAGAAAGATTACCTGTTAAGTGTTCCCTACCAGCCTTTCGAACACTATCTCAGGTTTTTAAGAGAAGCATCCACCGATCCCTCGGTAAAGGAGATTGATGCTACGCTTTACAGGGTGTCGGACCATTCCGTGGTAGTGAACTCGCTGATTGCGGCGGCTGAAAACGGGAAAAAAATAACCGTATTTGTTGAACTGAAGGCCCGGTTTGATGAAGAGGCCAACCTGAAATGGGCCAATGCCATGACCAAGGCTGGTGTCCGTATCATTTACAGCATCCCGAAGCTGAAGGTCCACGCAAAAATAACCCTGGTGATAAGAAAAAAAGGATCCAAGTATGGCGATCAGGCCTATCTGGGCACAGGCAATTTCAACGAAAAAACAGCCCGCCTCTATGGAGACCACGGTCTTTTCACCTCCAATCCTGAAGTGGTCAAAGAGGTCAAAGAGCTGTACAAACATCTGGAGGATCAGAAACTCAGGCCAACATTCAGACACATCATGGTTCCAGGATTTAACATGGTACCATTCTTTATCCGCCTGATAGATCAGGAGATTAAAAATGTAAGACAGGGGGGGATAGGATATATCCTGCTGAAAATGAATGGTCTGCAGGATGGAGAGATGGTGGATCAACTCTACAGGGCGAGCCAGGCCGGGGTAAAAATTGATTTGATCATCCGGGGTGTCTGCACCCTGAAAACCTATCAGCCCTATAGCAGGAATATCCGGGTGATCCGGATCGTGGACCGTTATCTTGAACATGCCCGTGTATTTGTCTTTCTCAACAACGGTGACCACCAGGTCTACCTGGGTTCGGCCGACTGGATGAAACGGAATCTTCGCCGCAGGGTCGAGTGTGTCTTCCCGGTATATGACCCGGACCTGAAGAAGGAGCTGCTCGGCATACTGAACATACAACTTTCGGATAATGTGAAAGCCTGCGAGATCGACGAACATCTGAAAAATAAGCGTATCGTAACCAAGGGGCCCGATATCAGGGCACAAATAGCCGTTTACGAATACCTCAAAAACAAGTATACCATTCCCTGATGGCAAAAAAAACAGCATTGTCGGTATCTGCCGGGGTTCCCCGGCCCGACCCGATCAACAGGGAGGCCGTGCGGAAACTCAAGCAGGTCAGGAAAAAGAACCATACAACCTCCGAACTGCTGGAGGGTATCCTGAACCGGGATATCAATATGCTAAGCCAGGCCATCACCCTGATAGAAAGTTCCCTGGACCGTCACCAGTCAGATGCACAGGAACTAATAGCTGCCTGCCTTCCCCATTCAGGAAATGCTTTCCGGATTGGAATTACGGGGGTTCCGGGAGCCGGTAAAAGTACGTTTATTGAATCCCTGGGTAAACATATTATTGACCGGGGAGGGAAACTGGCCGTGCTGGCCATCGATCCCAGCAGTGAACGTTCCAGGGGCAGTATCCTGGGAGATAAAACCCGCATGGAAGAACTGGCCGGAAGGCCCAATGCCTACATCCGTCCCTCCCCTTCAGGAGGGACACTGGGTGGAGTGGCCAGGAAAACCCGTGAAACCATAATTTTATGCGAAGCAGCCGGGTTTGATACCATATTTGTAGAAACTGTTGGTGTGGGGCAATCGGAAACTGCTGTCCACAAGCTGGTTGATTTCTTTTTGCTGATCATGCTGGCCGGTGCGGGAGATGAACTTCAGGGAATCAAACGGGGGATCATGGAGATGGCCGATGCTATTGTAATCAACAAAACGGACGGGAGTAATTTACAAAAGGCAAAAAGGGCCAGGGCAGAGTTATCCAATGCCCTTCATCTTTTCCCACCAACCGACTCCGGATGGACACCGCTGGTGAAAGTCTGTTCATCACTCTACCATACCGGTATCCATGAGATCTGGCAGATGGCCCTTGATTATCACGCCATCGTAATTGAAAATGGTTTTCGTGATCGCCGGCGGAAAGAGCAATCCAGTTACTGGATGTTTGAAACTCTTCGGGAAGGAATTTTCAACCAGGTGTTTAACGACCCCGTTATGCAAAAAGAGCTGGCCATATACGAGCATGACATATCCGAAAGAAAAATAACCGCCTTTATGGCCGCTGCTTCTATTTTGAAAAAGTATAAATCCGGCCAAACTTCCGGTTAACATTATTTCCTGATAAATATTATTGTATAATTGCGTTTTATTTATACCTGGTAATATGTATAAGATCATGATGATACTGATGGTCATGGCCATCCTGCAAACCTGTACCCAGCATAAAGATACCTATCAGATAGAAGTGAAAATGGATCAGGCTGCAGGGAAATGGATCAGACTGATGAAACAGGAGGATAGAAACTTCGTCGTATTTGATTCGGTACTGGCCACAGGGGAAACCACACCGGTACTCTCGTCTTCATTGGATGGTGTAAGCACCATGTATCTGACCGTTGAAGAGACCGGTGGTGCCATCCGGCTGCTGATGGAAAACAGCCATTACAGGATATCCGGGACAGTGGAGGATCCTGATATTTCCACAGACAGCAAAGCCCAGCTTGACCTTTTGTCCTTTGAGGATGGGAAAAAGCAGATCACGGAGCAAATATCGGTCCTTTACAGGGAATACCGGAAAGCAAGTGCCGGTGGGGACCAGGAACTGCTTGACAGTATTGATGCTGTGTATGAAGCGCTTTACAAGCAAGAGATGGAATATGACTCAGCATATATTGCAGGCCATCCCGCTTCCTTTGCAAGTGTTCTTGCGCTCAGGGGTACATTCTATAACCTGGATGCAGATCAGCTGGAATCAACACTTACCGCGCTTGAAGAGCCTTTGCGAAAGATGGATGAGTACAGGTACATGCACGAAAAACTTGAACGTATGAAGCGTGTTGCCATTGGACAGCCATACACCGATTTCAGTTTGAAGACCCGGGAAGGTAATTTGCTGTCACTTTCGGAAGTGCACAACGGAAATGTGCTGCTCCTGGATTTCTGGGCCAGCTGGTGCGGACCCTGTAGAAAAGCCAACCCGGAATTGGTGGAAATATTCCATGATTACCATGACAGGGGACTGGAGATCGTGGGTATATCACTGGACCGCGATTCGGCAAGTTGGGTCAAAGCCATTGCCGATGATCACCTGAACTGGCATCACATATCCGATCTGAAATACTGGAACAGCAAAGGAGCCGTACTTTATGGTGTATCCTCCATTCCACACACAGTCCTGATCGACAGGAACGGGATCATCGCAGCTAAAAAACTGCATGGGGATGAACTGCGTGCGGCCATCGAGTCGCTGCTTTAGCCTTACCCCCGTTTACCTGCTAACTTTTTATCACTTCACCTCACCTTTCACCCAGAGGATCATCTTGCTTTTCCTGGGATCGTTGCTGATGATGGTTACAGTCTTGTTCTGGTTACCCATCTTACCAGCTGAATTAAAGGTGGTTTTAATCTTTACGGATTCTCCCGGTGCGATCACTTTTTTCTCTGGTTGAACAGCCGTACATCCGCACGAGGCTTTCACCTTTCTGATGATCAGATCGGATTTTCCTGAATTGGAGATCACATAGGAGTGCTCCACTTTCGCTCCCTGTTTAATCGTTCCGAATTTAAATTCCGGGTTATCCACTTTGAGTACCGGTGCATTGTCCAGTTGTTCCGCCGTCATCCCGGAAAAATCCTCTTCAATATTAGCACTGACCACCAGTCCGTAGTTACGTTCCGACACCCCGTTGATCCGCAGGTTCATGCGATCAATTACAAAGCCCCAGTCGTTACGTTTGGGAGCGTTGTAAGTGGCAACCAGGTATCCCTTTTCACCCGGCTTCAGGGAAGCAGGTTCGGCCTTGATGGTGATGTGCCCGGGAACCTTTTCAAATGCAATATCCACCTTCCCGTCGGAAGTGTTGATAATTTCCAGTTTTTTCTCAGCGGTCTCAGTAAACTTGAGGCTCCCGAATGCAAGATGATTTGATCTCAGGCGCATGGGCCCCATAACATAGTGGTAATCATCCTCAATGGTCCGGGGTTTGGGTTCCACCTCTCCGGTGATGGTGAGCCTGACGCTGCCCGGATTGGTATTGGAGATCACGGTTACATATTTTCTGAAAGATCCGGGCCGTCCGGCAGGATTGTATGTGGCTGCCACAAAGCCTTTTCCTCCGGGAGGAACCGGTTCACGGGTCCACTGGGGAGCAGTACAACCGCAGGATGCGGTTACCTTCTGGATGATCAGGTTCTCCCCGCCTGTATTGATAAACTCAAATTTATGAGTCACCTTGCCATCCGCTTCCTTGAATTTTCCAAAATCATGGAGAGTTTCGGTGAAAGATATTTTGGGCTGAAGGGTCTGTGACATAAGAGGTGACAGGAACCCGGCCAAACTTAACAGGAAAATTATTTTTCTCATTTTATGTCAAATTATTATTTAAATACAGTTTGCTGGTGTTAGCGACTTTAAAATTAACACATTTTCATCACAATATGTTGCACAATTATTGAGGCATCTTTTCACATGCAAATATCAGGCCGGAATAAACTATCCGAATATGACTAATTATGATTATTTTA